>JARRJE010000030.1:0-2159 GCA_037379765.1 Deltaproteobacteria bacterium | reverse complement strand
GCTGGCCGCGGCCTTGGGCCAGCCCAGTGCCGCCCGGGCCGTGGGCAGCGCCGTGGGCAAAAATCCCCTGGCCTTCCTCATCCCATGTCACCGGGTGATCCGGGAAACCGGCGTGGTAGGCGATTACCGGTGGGGAGGCGTTCGCAAGCGCGTGATACTGGCCTGGGAATGTGCCCGGGCGACTGCCGCTGAAGCGCTCGCTCAAAAAGGCTGAACCGACAGAAAAGCTGTAAGGATATAAGCCAGTGCATACCAAAGAGGAATATTTGAATATAGTTATTCCATATCGCATGAAAGCAATTGATGTATTTCGTGTTGCTTTAACCTATGAACTTTCTTGGAATGCCCCTAAAAAACTAAAAATTTATTTTGATGAAAAATTATCAGTTGAAGGGCTAAGTACAGCCTGGACAAATCCAGTCATCGAATCTGGAATTATGCACTGTCGTGCGTGTCTTGAATTTCTGGGCTTAAAGGAAGATCCCAAAAAATCACTAAAGCTAAAGACTCGAAATGGAAAACGGGATGACGATTTTGGAATTGAAGATTGGGGACTATCTTGTTTATCGGTAGAAGATGCTGTTGAGCCCTACGTAGGCCCCAAAGAAGAAGCTGAGAAAGCTTTAGCATGCGTTATTCACTGTGCCAACAAAGGGATAGCGCACGCTACGTCGGGGCTAATTGTGGTAGACGAAGATCGCAAATTGTATGAAATTGCGGCAAGAGGGATTCCAACCCTTATTATTAATCACCTATACGTGCCACTTGGCCTCAATCCGCCTGATTACACCATTAAGGCAAGGTTGCCATGATTCATTTTGAAAAACAGCATGGGGCTTTTACCTGGTCAGTTGGACCCAATCGGCAAAATTCGAAACCAGTCAACTAGCCTGACTGGAATAAACGCTGCGGCCCTATCGGTACTAAGTCAGTGACCAGCAGGTTGTCTCAATCGTTTTGCTTCAAAGAATGTGGAAAATTGGGGTCAAGCCTGTCTTTGGCTTTTAGGAATGTCCACGGCGGCTTACAGGGCTGGATTTCACATGAAGGGCGTCCCCAAGTACACTTAGGCCTGCGGGATCTGCAGACCGAAATCATCCAAGTTCATTCCATTTTTCATCAAATTTTGTCAGCCATTTTTCTGCTAATTCCCAGTACCTTTGTCTGGCCTCAATAAATTTGCGATACCCCTCATTGTCATTTCCTTGCTGGACCATTTGACCCTGGGCACGATCCATCTCGGCCTTGGCCTCTTTCATCAGAAAGTAGATGTCGCCGGGTTCCAATTCTAGGATCCTTCTATGCCCAGGTAAGAAATGAAAAAGCCGGGATTGTTATGTCCTTTCAGGGGAGCAATTCAAGATTCAGGTTCGGGAAATAAATTTCTTCCAAGATCTTTCTTTTCTCTTCGGATTCAGGCCGCAGCTTGTCGAGCAATTCCCAATACCTCTGCCTGGTCTCAACAAATTTCCTGTATGTCCCCTCTAAAGTAAATGCTTGATCGTAACCCCTTTGGGCGTTTTCCATCTTGGCCTTGGCTTCCTTCAGTTGAGAGTAGATATTTTCTTTTTCCATTTCTTGATCTCCAGTTGGCTACGTCAAAGTGAAAACAATCACTTAAAACGAATGTTTTCCAAGATCGTTTACTCTTTGGATATCTGTCTCGATATCATTTTTCAAATACACCAAGTGCCCGGGGCATAAAGCCAGGAGTATATGCAATACAGGGAACCAGCAGGCGAGAGAAAATGTAATTGTCTTGGAGACAGATCCTCGCTCGTAAGGTTTTTCATTCCCTTATTCCAACCTTATTCCAACTCCATGAATTGCCGGGTCGAGTCGGCGATGATTAGGATAGCTCCAAAGAGAAGAACCACCAGGAAGGCTTGCGGCGTCCTGAAACTCTTGGACATGATGAGCTGCGTAATGACGGCGATGGCCAGTGTTGATGAGAGAATGAGCTCTGCCATGATGAGTTTCGCCGCAGCTATTATCTGGGAATCGAATATCTGGATCGCAAGGAGAATCAACCCCACGAAAAAGAAGGGGAGATTGCTTCCTTTTACCGCCGTCGATCCAGATATTCGATTCCCAGATAATAGCTGCGGCGAAACTCATCATGGCAGAGCTCATTCTCTCATCAACACTGGCCATCGCCG
>JARRJE010000029.1:0-9899 GCA_037379765.1 Deltaproteobacteria bacterium | reverse complement strand
GATGATCTTTCAGCCGGTTCTGCCGTTCCCCCTATACGGACAGGGGCAGGACCAGTCGCAACTCATCACCCGGCCCATCGTACCGGTTCTATTCAGCTAGCCCGTTCAGAAGGGCATCGACGAGTTCAGTCACCTGGGCGGTTTAGGCGACATCCAGCTGCCCATCATGGTCAACCCTCCGGCAGGAAATTGGCTCCTCGCCCTGGGACCGACCTGGCTGTTCCCGGCCGCGACCCGAACTGAATTCGGACAGCAGCAGTGGGGAGTCGGTCCGGCGTTTGTCCTCGGTTACCACACCAAGGATTGGGTTGGAGGCATCTTCCCACAATACACCTGGGGCATCGGCGGCTGGAATGGGGATGATACGCCTGACGCCAACTATCTCAGCATGCTCTATTTCTTTGTCTACAACCTCCCCGAAGCCTGGCAGGTCGGTTTCAACCCGACGGTCAGTTACAACCACAACGCTCCTTCGGACAACAGGTGGAACGTCCCGGTAGGGCTCATCGTGGCGAAAACGACCAAAATCAGGGGAAAGCCGGTCAAGTTCCAGCTCGGCATCGAGTACTCGGTCGTCGGCCAGGACGACTTTGGGCAGGTGGCGCAGATTAAGCTGAACATCATCCCGGTCATACCGGCCATGATCAAGAATTCGATCCTCGGCAAATGAGGAACAATTCGCCCGGAAAGCTAAACACTCGGCGATTTCAGGAATACAAGGATGGGAGTGGCCATGAGATGTGACGGCAACCCTGCCTGACAACCTTTCCTCGCTTCGGCCGCTCTTCCCCCCTTCTCCTGCCAGCCCGACATCCTGCCCGGAGAAATGGCCTGCTATAGGACCAAAGTCCAATTATGGCGCCTCCCCGGCCAGCCGTATCATTTGAACAGGGGTTCTCTTCAAAACCGAGCCCAAAATGGAGAAAGTTTACCATGGAAGCCCCCCAAAAATTCAAAAACGCTTTGTGGGCGGCAATTCCAATTCTTTTCACCATACTTGTATTTAACCGACAGGCATTTGCGGCGACAGCCCAGGAGATCAATCAGGAAATCGACTCCACCCTGAACCAATTCAAGAAAGTCTTGAAAAACGCGGATGAATTCCTAAAAGCCTCCAAAGGCGTCTTGGTTATTCCCCGGGTCAAAAAGCTCGGCTTCATCATGGGCAGCCAGAGCGGACAGGGCGCCTTGCGGGTCCACGACAAGACCGTGGCTTATTATCGAATGGACTCGGGATCTCTAGGTTTCAGGGCCGGCTTTAAGAAAACGAGCCTCCTCTTCTTGTTCCTCACCAATGAAGCCTTGAAGAAATTCCGCGCCGTCGAAGGCTGGACAGTGGGGGCGGAAAACGGCATCACCATTGTCGATAAAGGCTTCGGCGGATCTGTGGACTCTCTGAAAAACACTTCGCCGGTGGTCGGTTTTGCCATCGGCCCGGAAGGCATGATGGGCGGCTGGTCGGCCAAAGGCTCCAAGTTCACCGAGTTCGAACCCGGAGAATGATAAAGCAGGCGGAAACGCCAGAAAAACGTTTACGGATCGGTATCAGTACGCTGAAACACCAGATTCCTAAGGAGGTCGACAAATGACTGGCAATCGTTTGCAGCAAAAGCACCGGAAGCACGCCCTTCCCGTTTTGATCTTGGCGGGCCTCATGATGACGGCCGAGCCGGCCGCCGCCCAGGAGCCCATCATCTACCCCGAAAAAGGCCAGAGCCAGCAGCAGATGGAGAAGGACAAATTCGAATGCTACAACTGGGCAAAGCAGCAAAGCGGCTTTGATCCCATGGCGCAGGCCTCTGCCGGCGGACCGCCTTCGGAGGCGCCAAAGGGTGGGGCTTTAAAAGGGGCCGCGGGGGGAGCAGCTGTCGGGGCCGTAGGCGGGGCCATTGGCGGCAGCGCCGGAAAAGGAGCGGCCATCGGGGCTGCCGCCGGCGGTCTGCTCGGAGGCATCCGCCAACGACGACAGGCCGCCGAGCAAGAGCAGGCACAGGAGCAGCAAGCCGCTGCCGAGGCCCAACTCCGGAGTGTATACAACCGCGCTTTTGCGGCCTGCATGGATGGACGGGGCTATATGGTGAAATAAACAAAAGGAGGATGTCATGAAAGACTCTCTGATCTGGATCCTGGCAGGCATGTTCCTGCTGATCACCGCCGCCCCCTGGGGCGCAAAAGCCGCCGAGACTGCCCAGGGGAAAAGCTATCTCTGTGCGTTGACCCATCTCGTCGAATGCACCCCCCTCGGGGATTGCCGGCAAATTTCCACGGATGATGCGGGCCTGCCGGATTTTATCCGCATCGATTTGAAAAACGGAATGCTCCGCTCGGCCAGCCGGGGGGATAAAAGGCAAACCCCCATTCAGGCCACCGAGGTGATGGACGGCAAAACCATTTTGACCGGCATCCAGAACGGCCGGGGCTGGAACGCCGTGCTTTCGGAAGACAAGACGGACCTGATCGGCACCATTTCCGATGTCAAGGCGGGGTTCGTCATTTTCGGGGCGTGCAGGGAAGAATGATTCCTTCGTACACAGTCCTGGAGTACTGGTGCCCGTGCAACCGCCAAAAAAAGATAAGGAGAATCAAGAAATGAAAGGGGTAAAGGCATTGACAGTTATGGTGATGACAGTTGCGGCCCTGGGCCTGACCGCCTGCGGCGGCGGGGGCGCCAAGGTGCAGTCGCAGCAATCATCCTATAGCACCACGCTTGGTCAGGAACTGGAGGATCTCCAGGATTCGTACAAGAAGGGCATCATCACCAAGGAACAGTACGAAGCCGCCAAGAAAAAACTCATCGAACAGCGGACGGAAGAGAAATAAGGCATGTGGCCTCGCTCCCTGATGGTGAGAAGCGAAAACCGAAAAAAACAAAGAAGGGGCGCACGATGAATGATCTGAAGAACGATGCCGAGAGCCGACGACTTGCCGCCTGCGCCGAGCAGGAGAGCTGCGATACGGCGAAAGCCCCCTGGAAGAAGTGGGGGCCTTACTTGAGCGAGCGCCAGTGGGGCACGGTGCGCGAGGACTACAGCGACAACGGGGATGCCTGGAACTACTTCACCCACGACCAGGCCCGTTCTCGCGCCTACCGCTGGGGCGAGGACGGCCTGGCGGGGATTTGCGACAACAATGGGGTACTCTGTTTTGGGCTGGCCCTCTGGAACGGCCGGGACCCGATCTTGAAAGAACGGCTGTTCGGGCTCACCAACAGCGAAGGGAATCACGGCGAGGATGTCAAGGAGGTCTACTTCTACCTCGACAGCACCCCCACCCACTCCTACATGAAATATCTCTACAAGTATCCCCAGAAACCCTATCCCTATACCGACCTGGTGGCGACCAACCGCAACCGGTCGAGGCAGGAGCTGGAATATGAGCTTCTGGACACGGGCGTCTTTGACGACGACCGCTATTTCGACGTCTTTGTGGAATACGCCAAGGCGGCCCCCGAGGATCTCCTGGTCAGGATCACCGTCTGCAACCGCGGTCCCGAGGCGACCCCGCTCCACGTGCTGCCCACCCTCTGGTTCCGCAACACCTGGTCCTGGGCCGGCGGCGGCGCCAAACCCGTTCTCCGGGGCGAACCGGGCGGAACACCCGCCATCCACGCCCATCACACCGATCCCCTGTTCCGCCAGTCCCTGCAGGACTACATCCTCTCCTGCGGCGGCGAGCCGACCCTCCTGTTCACGGAAAACGAGACCAACAACGGGCGTCTCTTCGGTACCCCCAACGCGAGTCCCTTCGTGAAGGACGGCATCAACGACTTCGTGGTCCACGGCAACCGCGACGCCGTGAACCCGGAGCGGACCGGGACCAAGGCCGCGGCCCACTATGTGCTGGAGGTGGGGGCCGGAAAAAGGGAAGTCATCAATCTGCGGCTGACGGCTGCGGCGGCAAAGGGAACGGGAAACCCCTTTGGCCAGCCCTTCGAGGAGATCCTGGCGACCAGGCTGCGGGAGGCCGACGACTTCTACCGGTCGGTGACCCCGGAATCCTGCAGCGAAGACGAGGCCCGGGTCATGCGTCAGGCCCTGGCCGGCATGCTCTGGACCAAACAGTACTATTACTTCGACGCGGACCTGTGGCTCGACGAGCACCAGGCCAATCCGATTCGCGGCGAGACCCGCCAGGCCCGGAACCGCGACTGGTTCCACATGGTGAACAATCACATCATTTCCATGCCGGACAAGTGGGAGTACCCCTGGTATGCGGCCTGGGACCTGGCCTTCCACGCCATCGCCTATTCCGTGGTCGACACCGATTTCGCCAAGGAGCAGCTCGGCCTCATGCTCCGGGAAATCTACCTGCATCCGAGCGGCCAGATCCCCGCCTACGAATGGAACTTCAGCGACGTGAATCCGCCGGTCCATGCCTGGGCCACGATTTTTCTCTATCAGACGGAGAGGGCCCTGCGCGGCAGGGAAGACGTCGACTTCCTCAAACGCTCCTTTGCCAAGCTCATGATGAATTTCACCTGGTGGGTCAACCGCAAGGACCGGTTCGGCAAGAATGTCTTCGAGGGCGGCTTCCTCGGCCTGGACAACATCGGCGTCTTCGACCGGAGCGCGCCCTTGCCCACGGGCGGGTATCTCGAGCAGGCGGACGGCACCGCCTGGATGGCCCTTTTCTGTCAGAACATGCTCGAGATCGGGGTGGAGCTGGCCGCCCATGACCCCGCCTATGAGGACCTGTGCTTGAAATTCGTCGAGCATTTCATGTGGATCGCCGCGGGGATCAACCAGATCGGAGCCAACGGCATGTGGGACGAGGAGGACGGGTTCTATTACGACGTCCTGCGGCTCCCCGACGGCAGCGCCCGGCGGCTCAAGGTGCGTTCCATGGTGGGTCTCCTCCCCCTGTGCGCCACCTCGGTCGTGGAAGAATGGCAGCGGGATTTGGTGCCCGGCGTGGTCGAAACCTATCGCCGCAGATTGGAGCGCATGCCGGAGCTCCTTCAGAACGTCCACGCCACCGGTCCTGGCCACTTCGGGATTGCAAACCGTGGCATCGTCGCCCTGGTGAACCAGGAGCGGCTTCGCCGGATCCTCACCCGGATGCTGGACGAAAACGAGTTCCTGAGCCCCTACGGCATCCGCTCCCTCTCCCGGTACCACCTCGATCATCCCTACGTCTTCTACGGAATGCAAAAGTCCTACCGGGTCCAATACCTGCCGGCCGAGTCGGATTCGGGGATGTTCGGCGGCAACTCCAACTGGCGGGGGCCGGTCTGGATGCCGGTCAACGGTCTGATCATCAGGGCCCTCCTGAACTACTATCTCTATTACGGCGACAATTTCAGGATCGAGTGCCCCACCGGCTCGGGGAGGATGATGAACCTCTTCGAGGTGGCCAGGGAGATCGCGAGGCGCCTCAGCCGCATCTTCCTGCGCGACGAGAAGGGAAGACGGCCGGTCTACGGCGGCACGGAAAAATTCCAGACGGACCCCCACTGGCGGGACCTCATCCTCTTCTACGAGTACTTCCACGGCGACAACGGCGCCGGGCTTGGCGCGAGCCACCAGACGGGCTGGACGGGACTGGTGGCCAAGTTGATCGAGATGTTCGGCCTCCTGGATGCGGAGACCTACCTGGCGGCCGGCAAGCAGGGCAGCTTTCTGGCGGCCGTCGAGAAACGCGCAGCCCGGGAAGAAGCAAGGGAAGAGGAATTGGTCGAAGAGCCCGTGCATTCATGAGCCCGAGCCATCCGGACGTGGGTGATGACTTTTTGCGAATTCATCAATGATGACTTCACAGAAAACCCAAAATTTCAGAATTCGGAAACGCGAGAACAACAGCTTGCGCGGCAAAGCCGCAAGCACGAGATTCCCGCAAGGAGATCGACAAATGACTGGCAATCGTTTGCAGCAAAGGCATTGGAAGCACGCCCTTCCCATTTTGATTTTGGCAGGCCTCATGATGACGGCCGAGCCTGCCGCTGCCCAGGGGCCGATAATCTACCCCGAAAAAGGGCAGAGCCAGGAGCAGACGGAAAAGGACAAATCCGAATGCTATACCTGGGCCAAGCAGCAAAGCGGCTTCGATCCCATGGCGCCGGCCGCTGCCGCCGCCCCGCCTAGCGAGGCCCCCAAGGGCGGTGCCGCGAAAGGAGCCGCCAAGGGGGCCGCCGTCGGAGCCGCAGGCGGGGCCATTGCCGGTAACGCGGGCAAGGGCGCGGCCATTGGGGGGGCCACCGGCGCAGTGGTCGGCGGGGCGCGCCGGCGAAGCCAGGCCAAGGAGCAAAAACAGGCCGAAGAGCAGCAGGCCGCGGCCAGTGCCCAACAACGCGAAACCTATGACCGCGCTTTTGCAGCCTGCATGGAAGGCCGAGGCTATAAGGTGAAATAAACTTTGTATGATGCGTCGATGCAGCGTCATCCCTCGAAACCGGAAAGGGCACGGCTCGGAAGCATTCTGAAGAAGCCCTTGCCATGGCCTGAGGAGGAGAGCCCATGAGACCGATGCCGCAACATCCCGTCATCCATGAGATCAATACCTGGGTCTGGCTCGGGGAGTTGGCCCGGAAATACGGACGCGCCGTCACCCTGGCCGACCTGCCGGAACCGGAATGGGACGAGCTGGCCTGACTCCGGATGGATGCGGTGTGGCTCATGGGGGTGTGGGAGCGAAGCCCGTCCGGCCTCGCCATCGCCCTGAGGAATCAGGCCCTGCAGGAGGAAATCCGGCGCGTCCTTCCCGATGCCAGAGGGAAGGACGTGGTCGGCTCCCCATACTGCGTCCGCCGCTACGAGACCGATGCCGCCCTGGGAGGGCGGGATGGGCTCGCGGAAACCGCCTGGCAGCTCGACGATCTCCTGTCAGGAGCCCGTTATCGCAACAGCGGCAGCGGACTGGAACGCAAGGGGCTGTTCGTCGATCTCGCGCCTTGGGGATTCCATCTGCTGACGGCTTCACCCGTGGCGGCTTTTGAAGAGGTGAAGGCTGAAGCCGTCAGCTGAAGTGCCAGAGCAGCGGGGTTTGCTCTCAAGAAAGTGCAAAGACCGTTGTGCGAGGAGATGCCTGCGGGGCATCGCTCGCGGACCGTCTCAACGAAGGAGCGGCTACCGGCGGAATTCGATCATTGGGGCTACAGTCCTTTTCCTCGGCCGGGACCGCCATTGTCTCCGTGGCCACTGGCATGGGCGATTTCCTCGCCGGCAGGGTGCTCATCGGTCCGCCACATCGAGGACGAAGGCGGCCTCCGCGAGCTGGCCCGGCCCCCCAACCACTGCAAGAGGTAAAACCATGTCCAAATACAAAGAGGAAGTCGCATTAGCCATCGTCAGGGCTCGCCGTGAGCTGAACGATGCCTTATATGAGCTGGAGAAAATGCCGGGCGTGTGCCAGAACTCCGTCACCTTCACCGCCCATGCCTTAAACAATTTTCTCTCCGTGGCCGGGGGAGCGGTCGAGCTGCTTTCCGCGGCGCTCGCGGACCATCCGAACCCCAAGGTGCATTTCCTTCTGCAAGGTTTGCAGCATGGAACCCGTTTGATGACGCAAACGGTCAGCCAACTGGTGAGCGCCTCGACCGACTACACCTTGCGTTTCGAAGCAGTGGATCTCTCTTTCATGCTTTCCAACTTCTGCAATGCCTATCAAAAACAATTAGCCGATCAAAAACAGATCAGTATCCTGTGTGAATCAACCAGAGACATTCCCCCGATCAGGACTGATCGCGCGGCGGTTTCCGTCGTGTTTGACAACCTGTTTTCCAATGCGGTGAAGTACTCGCCGCCCGGCAAGAGTATCTTGGTGAAAGCATCTATCGAAGGGGAGGAGTTTGTCTGCAGCATCTGCGACCAGGGCCCGGGTCTCAGCCGCGAGGACCAGGCGAAACTCTTCCAACGCGGTGCACGGCTCACTCCCCAGCCTACAGGCGGAGAACCGTCAACAGGTTACGGTCTGGCGGTGGCCAAGGAGTTCATTGAGCAGCTGGGCGGCGCGATCTGGTGTGAGAGCGAATTAGGCCAGGGATGCTGCTTCTCGATCCGCCTGCCCGTCCATTGGAAAGAGGAGCATGAACCAGGACCAGGACAAAAGCCTCAAAAAAAGTGACTTAAAACAACCTTTCTCTAACAAATCATTCCCTCCGTTTCAGCGCATCCCGCCAAAACCTGCCCAGCGCGTCCCTCTCGGCTATTGGACCAAAGTCCAATACAGAGCCTATTCCATATCGCCGTATCATTTGTTATGTCCATAGGAACGGGCCCACTTTTTTGCCCATGAAAAAGCACGAAACAGATGAGCCCGTGTCTGTGTGGCTCAGAAAAAAACTCAATGGCTTGTACTGGACCCCGCCGCGCACACAGCGTTATGCTGTTACATAGCGGCATGGCTCAAGAGGGACAGGGCGGACTCTTCCTTCCCCTCTGAATTCTTCCGCTGTTCAGCAGGTCGGTCCGATGGCGACTGAACAAGCAATTGCCGACAAAAATATGGAAAGCGCCCCCCAGGGCATCCACATGGTGGCCAAGCCCATCGGGCCGGCCTGCAATCTCGCCTGCGAATATTGCTTTTATCTGGAAAAGCAAGCCCTTTTCGACCCCGGTGAACGGTACCGCCTGTCCGATGCGGTCCTGTCCGCTTTTGTCACCAACTACATCACCTCCCAACCGACGCCGGTGGTCGATTTCGTCTGGCAGGGCGGGGAACCGACCCTGCTTGGGGTCGATTTCTTCGAGCGGGTCGTCGAACTGCAGCAGCCATTTGCCAAGACGAAGACCATTACCAATTCCTTCCAGACTAACGGGACTCTCCTAACCGACGAATGGTGCTTATTCCTCAAGCAGCATCATTTCGCGGTCGGGATCAGCATCGACGGTCCGAAGGAAATCCATGACCGTTATCGCCGTGACCGCGCGGGAAAAGGGTCCTTCGAGCAGGCGATGCGAGGCCTGAGGCTGCTCCAAAAACACAAGGTCGAATACAACGTATTGGTCAGCGTTGCCCGAGAAACGGCACGCCGGCCGCTCGAGATCTACCGATTCCTGCGGGACCAGGGTGTGGAGTTCATCCAGTTCGCCCCGATCGTGGAGCGCCGGGCCGACGCCCGCAGCTCGCAGCACGGTCTGCGGCATGCCGGCCCGGCTGCGCTGGACGAGCCGGAAGAGCAGACGGAAGTCACCCCCTGGTCGGTGCTTCCCGAAGAGTACGGGGACTTCCTGATCGCGGTTTATGAAGAATGGGTGCACCGCGACGTGGGTACGGTCTTCGTGATGAATTTCGAATGGGCGCTCAATGCCTGGATTGGCAATCCTTCTCCGGTCTGCATCCATGCGGGCCAGTGCGGCCGGGCACTGGTGATGGAACACAACGGCGACGTTTTTGCCTGCGATCACTGCGTATATCCCGAATACAAGCTCGGGAACGTTATAAACGATGCGCTGCCGGCCCTGGCCGAGCGGTCCCGAAGATCTGGGTTCGGCGTGACCAAAGAGACATCCCTGCCTCGCTGGTGCAGGGAATGCATGGTCCTGGCCGCCTGCAGAGGAGGCTGCCCCAAACATCGCTTCGCGATGAGCCCTTACGATGAACCGGGCCTTCACTATCTCTGCGCAGGGTACAGGAAGTTTTTTCTCCATATCAGAAAATATTGCCATGCCATGACCCAGTTGCTGGCGAATGGCTATCCTGCCTCACGCGTGATGGAGGCGCTCAAGGGCCGCTGATCATAAACGGCCGTCCGTGACGACGGACCGTGAGCGGCAAGCGATAGGTCGACAAATGTCCCGAATACTGACCTGGATCAAGGAAGAGCTCCTCAGCATACTGCCGGCAGTCGTTTTCTTCTTTGTGGCTTTTAATGCCATCAATCTCACCACCGAGTTGATGGTGAAAAAGGAGGGGTTCACGATTGCCACACGTTCGAAAATAGCGGTCGGTTCTCTGGTGGTGGG
>JARRJE010000028.1:0-9934 GCA_037379765.1 Deltaproteobacteria bacterium | reverse complement strand
TGCCCGTCCGCTTTGTGCTCAAATAAGCCGATGAAAAAAATCCTCTTTCTTGCCATCTTCTTGCTCCTCATGCTGCCCGCCTGGGCCGGCGGCAGGGTGCTGATCGATACCGCCGGCCGGCGGGTCAAGGTTGTCGACCATCCCCAACGGGTGATCGCGCTTGCTCCCAACATCACGGATCTCATTTATTCCCTCGGCCAGGAGGCCAAGCTCAAAGGGATGACCCGATACAGCAACCGGCCGACGGCGGTGCGACAGCTGCCCAAGGTGGGTTCTTACACCCATCTCGATTTGGAGCGGATCGTCGCCCTGCGGCCCGACCTTTGCCTGGCCATTCGCGACGGCAACCCCAAACACACCGTCGATCAACTCACGGCCATGGGCATCGCCGTCTATGTCATCGATCCCCGCAATCTGACGGAAATCATGGATGCCATCAGCCGGCTCGGTGAGCTGCTCAACGCCCGGGACCGGGCTGCCGCCCTGGTTGCGGAGATGCAGCGGCGGATTGCGCGGGTTAAGAAGAAGGTGGCCCAAACCACCACTCGGCCCACCGTCTTTTTCCAGGTGGACGCCGATCCTATCGTCAGCGTCGGCTCCGACACCTTCATCAACCAACTGATCACCCTGGCCGGCGGACGCAACGTTACCGCCGGGCCGGTCACCTATCCCCGCTGCTCCTGGGAGAAGATCCTGCGTATGCAGCCGGAGGTGGCGGCCATCACGTCCATGTCCGGCGGTTTCACTCCCAAAGAGCTGCTCGCTCAGTGGCGGCAATGGCCGCAGCTCGCGGCGGTGCGCACCGGCCGGGTGCATGTGGTGGACGCCGACTTGTTCGACCGTCCCACCGATCGGCTGGTGGCCGGCCTGGAGGCCCTGGCCCGGATCATCCACCCCGAGGTCTTCAAGGACCTGGATCCGTGAGCGTTCGAAGAAAGGGGCAGATGCCAGACAGCAATGATGATGTTGTTATGCATCGGTATATGAACGAGTTGCCAACACAGCAGCTGCGCCTTTCTCGGGCGTCGGCGGGGTGAACCAAAGCTCCTCGGTTGAAAATGGTTATTATGTCCAACCAACAAACAGTTAGCACGGAATCCGGCCCAGAGCCGTCACGGATTCAGGAAGGAGAATTGATGGCCCATCGCTTCCCGTCGGTTCTCCGGAATCTGCTCCTGGTCACGCTGCTTCTGGGGGCGGTGCTCTTGGCGGCCGCCTTGTTCGGGTTGTCCGCCGGCTCTTCCGGGGTCAGTTTCTCCCGAACCCTGGCGGTGCTCACCGATCGGTTACCAGCCGATTCGGTGGCCGGGGCCATCTTCTGGCGCATCCGCCTGCCCCGGGTGGCGCTGGCCGCCACTGTGGGCGCCACCCTGGCCCTGGGCGGGCTGGTTTTCCAGGCCCTGCTGCGCAATCCGCTGGCCGAGCCTTATATCCTAGGCATCTCCGGAGGCGCGGCCGTGGGCGCCATCATCGGCCTCACCGCAGGGCTCGCTCCCTTTCCGGGGGTGGCGCTGATCGCCTTCCTGGGCAGCATGGCCACCCTGGGCTTGGTGCTGTTCCTGGCTGCGGGCCGGGCCTCCGGCAAAGATTCCCTGCTCTTGGGCGGGGTGATGATGAATGCCTTCTGCGGGGCGCTCATCATGTTCCTGATCGCTCTTTCCCGGAACAGCCAAACGCGTCAGATCCTTTTCTGGCTCATGGGCGATCTCTCCCTTTTCACTTATAAACAGCTGCCCCTTCTTTTTTCGGTCCTGCCCTGCTTCGGGGTGGTCCTGCTTCTGGCCAGGCCCATGAACCTGCTTCTGACCGGCAAGGAGAATGCGGCCGCCATGGGGGTGAACGTCGGGGCGGTGACCTTCATCCTCCTCGTGGCCACCTCGCTGATGGTGAGCATTGCGGTGAGTCTTTCGGGGCTGGTGGGTTTCGTGGGGCTGGTGATTCCCCACATCTTCCGGCTGCTCCTGGGATCGGACCACCGGGTGCTCATTCCCGCCTGCCTGCTGGGCGGGGCCGCTTATCTGATCCTCTGCGATCTGTTGGCCCGCCTCCTGCCGGCCGGGGGTGAAATGCCGGTGGGCATCGTCACCGCCATGATCGGGGCGCCGCTCTTCATCTTTCTACTTTGGAGGGCGAGGCGATGACTGCCGGAGTGGATGTCCGCAGTCTCCAAATTGCTTACGGCCGCACGCCGGTTCTGAGGGATATCTCCTTTTCTGTGCCGATCGGAGAATATTTCGTCATCATCGGCCCCAATGGCACCGGCAAGACCTCCCTGCTCAAGGCCGTGGCCGGATTGCTGGCCCCGGCAGCCGGGCAGATTGCGCTTTTTGGCCGGCTTGCAGCGGCCTATGGCCGGCGCGAGTTCTCGCAGACGGTGGCGGTAGTGCCCCAGCAGACCTCTTCCGATTTTCCTTTCACCGTCGCCGAAACAGTGCTCATGGGCCGTTCCCCCCATCTGCCGCTGTGGGGGCTGGAGCGGGAGAGAGACTACGCGGCGGCCGAGGAGGCAATGCGCTTCACAAACGTTTATCATCTCGCGGCCCGGCGCCTCGATCAGTTGAGCGGCGGCGAAAGGCAGCGGGTGATCATCGCTCGCGCCATCTGTCAGCAGCCCCGGCTGCTGCTCCTCGATGAACCCACCGCCGCCCTTGACCCCGCGCATCAGGTGCACATCCTGGACCTCATGGAGCGTCTGCGAAGGGAAAAAGGAGTCACCATTCTGATGGTCTCCCACGATTTGAACCTGGCGGCCATGTATGGCGACCGTTTGCTGCTGCTCAAGGAGGGGGAGGTGGAAAGCATAGGGCCTCCGCATCAGGTGCTTACCGCCGATCGCCTGGCAGCCAGTTACGGTTGTCCGATCCTGGTTGACGAGGGTCCTCTGGGCGGAGTCCCGCGGACCATCCCCATCCCTGAAAAGTTCCTGGATTGATTCACTCGGGCTGTTTCCTCCTGAATGATCTCCTTCGCCGACTAATTCTGGCGAACCTTCCGGCCGTTTCCAAATTAAGCGCTCACTTCGATTTGGGAAAAAACCATCCTGCATGCGAACATGGGAAAAAAGAAGCGGGTTCGGTGCTCGTTCAACGTATGCCAAGGAGGTGGAAAATGACGTTGGGAGAATTGGGCGCAAAGGTGAAGGACATCATGATCGGCTCCATCCGCGGGGCCGACGATCTGGCCGGCGATGCGATGCAGGTGGCCCGCGACCTGACCGGCGATGATTTGAAAAAAAGCGGCGATGCGATGGGGATGGCCGGCAGTGCGGCGGCGGAGGCGGTGTTCGGGGCGGTGGAGGCGGCCAGCGAGCTCGGTCGGGATTTGGCAGCAGTCGTTTTGGGCACGGTGACCGGGGTGCTTCGAGGGATTGATGACGTGGCTACCCTGACCGCGGACACGGTGACGGAAACGGCGAGGGCGGCGGTCACGGGCACCAAGGCGGTGGGCGGCGAGATCGATGCCGCCGCCGAGGCCGCAGTGCGGGGGGTGGTCACCATTAGCCCGGAGCTTGCCATCGACCCAAACACTGCTGCCTTTGCCGCCGCCCGCGGTGTTATCCTCGGAGCCCATGCCGCCGGCAACAAGCTGGAGGAGATCGCCGGGCAGGCAATGAGGGGAGCGGTTGCCGGTTCTGCCGAGATCGACGCCGATGCCATCGATGCGATCCGCAACATCGCCCGGGGCCTAGTGCATGGAACCGCCGAGGCGGCCGGCGACGTGGGCCGGGTGGCCAAAAGCGCGGTGGCGGCCGTCGTCCATGCAGCCAGAAGAGTCGAAATGGATCCCGAGGAAGCGGCTGCGGCCGCGGCCAACGGCGCCATGCAGGAAGCACAGGAAGTCGGCGATGCTGCGGCATCGGCAGTTTCCGGCGCAGTCAGCGGTACCATAGAGGGGGTGAAGGTGGTGCTCGAAAAGAGATTCGCGCAGCGGAAAGAGCCGGCCTGAGTTTGCGCCGAAGGACTAAAAACCTCGGAATGTGGAGAAACTAAAACGTCTCGGAGGCGCGCAGCTGATGGTGGAGGAGCGGACCGGCGCCGCCGCCCAAGCGGAGGCCGGCGCTTGCCACAAGCAGCCGGTGGACGAAGGCCGCCGCCCGGGTGAAGGCCAGCTCGTCGCTGCCGGTCAGCAGGTGAAAGGCGGCATAGGCGGAGGCGAAAGTGCAACCCGTGCCGTGGCTGTTGGCGGTCTCCACCCAGGGCCGGCTGGCCTCCAGGGATACCGGGGGAGCGCCTGCCGCCGGCCGGTGCAGCAGGTAGTCGGTGACCTGGCCGCTTTGAAGCGGGCCATGGCCCCCTTTAATGACCACCGCCCGCAGGCCCGGAAAATCGGAAAGAAGCTGTCGGCCGGCGGCTTGCAGCTCTTCCGGCCCGGTGCCGATGTGGCCCGTGAGCGCTGCCAGCTCCGCCAAATTGGGGGTGATTACGGTGGAGCGGCCGATAACCCCGGCGCGAACAGCGGCCAGGGCCTCGGGCTCGATCAAGTCGGCACCGGCCGAGGCCCGGAGCACCGGGTCGTAGATCACCTCTCCGGCAAAGCCGGTCAGCGCTTCTCCGACCGCCTCGGCGATTGGGGCGGTCCCAATCATCCCGATCTTGATGTGGGTGACCGGCAGATCGGCGAGCACCAGCTCGATTTGCTCCCGGACCAGGTCAGGAGCAACGGGGGTCACGGCCGCCACCTCGCGGGTATTCTGGACGGTCAGACAGGTGACGGCGGCCGCTCCGTAGACCCCGAGCACGGCCAAGGTCTTCAGGTCAGCCTGGATGCCCGCTCCGCCCGAAGGATCGGAGCCGGCGATCGACAGGACAACCTCTTTTCTTTCTTTCGCTGCCATATCTACCGGATGCCGGTTCAGTGCATCCCCCTCGGCTTACGAGACAGAGGCAACCGGATTTTCGGGTATTGCCCCTGTGATCGGATACGAGAAAGGTGGAAATCGGACTCCCTGGTTCAGCGCCCTCATGGTTCATATCCCGGCCGGAGCAATTACAGGAAGGTGTCGGCTATAAGGCGCCGGTAAGCGTCCACAGGCGCCGTAGATGTCTGTGGGCGCTTACCTCAGTTGCAGCCGGTGCAGCCCGACGAGCAGCCATTGTCTGGCGCCGGCGGGCCGTCATTTCCGTTGGGATTTTCGTTGATTTCCTGGAGGGTGATTTTGAAGATCAAGGTCTGGCCGGCAAGCGGGTGGTTGAAATCGATGGTGACCTCGTCATCGCCCACCTCGGTGACCAAGCCCGGCAACCTTTCGCTTTTTCCCTCCCGCTCAATGTTCATGCCGAGCACCATACCGGGTTTGGGGTCGATTCCCTCGTCGAAGGAGGTGGGCGCGAAGCTCTGTACCAGTTCTTTCTGCCTCTGGCCGTAAGCTTGCTCAGGGGACAGTTCGAGGGTTCTGGTCTCGCCCACCGCCATGCCGACGATGGTTTCCTCAAAGGCAGGCATCACCTCGTTGTCGCCAACTTTAAATTCGAGAGGGCCGACATCCGAGGTGGTTTCAAAGATTTGGCCGTCCTGAAGAGTTCCTTCGTATTCGATGGTGACGCAGTCTCCTTTCTTGACTTGTTGCATGAGAATCTCCCGAGAAAGAAATGAAGCAAAGCGGATGCTGCTCAGAATTTTTGAAAATCGACCATAATAGTAAGAAGTTGCGATTATCGGGTCAACCCCCGGATTCATCCGCCTCGGCCGGCCATGAGGTCTTTTGCGGCCTTGAGGAGTAAAAGTCCGAGTGGGGCCAGATGCAGAAAGAGATCGAAAATGTCGAGCGGCCGCCGGAGCTCTCCGTTTTTGAGCATGATCAGCTTTTCCAGGGCGTGCGGCATCGGGCGAAAAGGCGCCAGCAGCATGAGGACCGTCATCACGATAAGAATCGAATAGGGGAGGCGGTCGAGAAAGTCGAGCATGGAGATTTTCCAGGTTGATGGTCTCAGGCCGGATCCTTTTCAGATTGCCGGCCTGGCTGGATTTAGTGTAACAGTTAGCCGAGGATGAGAGATTTTTTCTTGAGAAAAACGGTGCCGCGGCGAAGATTTACCTTCCGGCTGCCTCTGTTAAAGAGGCCGATTTTCGAAGGCCCGTTCCCAGGGCAAGGGACGAACGGCAGCCTTAATGCATCTGCCTCCCGATCGGCATTCTCGACTATGGATTGCTACCTTAGCCTAATTCATCTATCGACGGAAGCCGAAAAAGATGAAAACATGATCGACCGAATCCGAAGTCCGGCAATCTCGTGTTCGATAGACCGCTGTCGGACCGGAGCCCTTAGGATGCTTCGATACTTGACAAAGCGGACGGATGGGCATAAGCTCACCGTTTTGCGAATTTGCCTGACTCGCAAAAACATGATTTCGATGGGGTATGTTTTGTGGTTTGCGCCCTCCGCATTTTGTTTTTGCGAGGTTGTTCAAAAATTCGCTGAATGCGTTGCTGTGTCTCATTGTTCCCAAACAGTGTGCGCTTTGTAGGTTAATTTGGAGCTTGTCTGCGAAAAATATAAGGAAAGGATGGATGAGGCCGAGGCCGAGTGCCGCCATCCTCAAGACTACTGCAAGTTCAGGTCCTCCTGTATGATTCATTTCCTATCCAGGGAGAAGCGGCAGGAGGAAAAAGAACGGCCGGCGGCGCGAGCGAACGGCGAAGCGGGACAGCCGAGGTAAGAGATCGCGCCGCATCTGCCCACGATCACATCGATCTGCTGCCCGGTAGAGCTGAATGGAGCCTATGGAGAGTTTACGATTCGACAAGGGCGGTGGATTGCTGCCGGCCATCGTCCAGGACTGGCAAACCGGCGAGGTCTTGATGGTCGCATACATCAACGAGGAGGCCTGGCGCCGGACTCTGGCCACTGGCAAGGCCCACTACTGGAGCCGCTCCCGCAACCAGCTCTGGCTGAAAGGGGAATCGTCGCAGCATTTCCAGCTCATTAAGGAGATTCTGGTGGATTGCGACGAGGACACGGTGATCTACAAGGTGGAGCAGCAGGGGGCCGCTGCCTGCCACAAAGGCTATCGGAGCTGTTTTTTCCGCCGGGTTGAAGGCGATGCCTTCGTCGTCAAGGACGAACCGGTTTTCGATCCGAAGGAGGTCTACAAGAAATGAAGGTGTTGAAGCTGGGAGTGCCCAAGGGCAGCCTGGAGAAGGCCACCATCGAGCTGTTCGAAAAATCGGGCTGGCGAATCAAGCTCTCCAACCGCAGCTATTTCCCCGAGATCGACGATCCCGAGCTGACCTGCTCCATCTGCCGGGCCCAGGAGATGTCCCGCTACGTGGAGAAAGGGGTGCTCGACGTGGGGATCACCGGCAAGGACTGGATCCTGGAAAACGAATCCGACGTGCAGGTGGTGGACGACCTCGTCTATTCCAAGGTGAGCCGCCGCCCCACCCGCTGGGTGCTGGCGGTGCCCGGAGATTCGCAGATCAAACGGCTCGAGGATCTGGAGGGCAAAAAGGTCGCCACCGAGCTGGTCAATTTCACCCGCAAATTTTTCGCCGAGCGCAACATCAACGTCGACATCGAGTTCTCCTGGGGGGCCACCGAGGCCAAGGTGGTCTCCGGGTTGGCCGATGCGGTGGTGGAGGTGACCGAGACCGAAAGCACCATCCGCGCTCACGGCCTGACCATTATCCACGAGCTGATGACCTCCAATACCCAGCTCATCGCCAACAAGACCGCCTGGCAGGACTCATGGAAGCGCGAGAAGATCGAAAATCTCGCCCTGCTGCTGCAAGGGGCGCTGCGGGCCGATAAGTTGGTGGGGCTGAAGATGAACGTGGCCCATGACAAGCTCGACGAGGTGATCGAGCTGCTTCCCAGCCTCAATGCCCCCACCATCGCCCATCTCTACCAGAAGGATTGGTACTCGGTGGAGACGGTCATCTCCGGGCATCAGGTGCGGGATCTCATCCCCCGGCTGCTCAAGTCAGGAGCTGAGGGCATCATCGAGTATGCCCTCAACAAAGTGATCTAAGCCTTCAGCGGCCACAGGCACCGCATCTTCGCGCGATCGCTCCTGGCCGCATAGCGGGCTATGGCGGCCGGTCGCGCTTGCGCAAATCTGCGGCACCTGTGTCCCCTGACGCGGAAACCTTCGGTTATTAAAGGCGGCCTTGACTTCTTTGCCGGATCTTCGTTTCCACAGCAGCCGGTTCGTCAAGAGCGTTCATCGGCTGGATCAGCTGCCGGACGCCGACCGGCCGGAGATCGCCTTTGCCGGTCGGTCCAATGTGGGCAAATCGAGTCTGATCAACCGGCTGCTCAACCGTCGCGGCCTGGTGAAAGTGAGCGCACGGCCAGGCAAGACCCAGAGCCTCAACTACTTCGACATCGACGAGGCCATTTACCTGGTGGATCTGCCCGGTTACGGTTACGCCAAGGTACCCCAGGCCCTGCAGCAGGCGTGGCAGGAGCTCGTCACCGGTTATCTGGAAAGCCGTCCGACCCTGCGCTGTGTGGTTGTCATCATCGATCTGCGTCATCCTCTGAAAAGCCAGGACCGGGAACTGATCGGCTGGCTGCGAGCCAAGGAGGTGCCCTATCTTCCCGTCTACACCAAGATTGACAAACTCTCCCGCAACCAGCAGCTGAAGCAGGCCGCCGCACTCGATGCCGGCCTCAATATCAGGGCGGACGAGCGAGTATTGTTCTCCGCCAGAACCGGCGAAGGGCGCGATGGGCTGGCGGCCGCCCTCGACCGTTTTTTGTGAGGGCTCGGCAGCCGGCGACCGATCATCTGGCAACGACGGCAGAAATCGATGATGAACACGGGCAGTAGGGTAATGGCCGCTCTTTATATCCAAGCTCCTGTTCCTTATGCTGATTGCTGGACACTGCCCGCTGGTGGCTTACTAAAAAAATCTCTTGACAGCAAGGCTTCCGATTGGTTCTTCTGCCTTATCAAACAAACCTAAAATAGGGAAATTATGACTTCACGGAATATTCCCTGCTGGGAAATCACCAACTGCAGCCACGACGAATGCTTCATGAGGCATTACGAAGGCGGGAAGCAGTGCTGGGAGGTTGCCAGCGAGCTGGACGACTACCGGAGCGCCATGAACGTCTGCAGGGACTGCATCGTTTACATCACGAAGCAGAAAGATTCCGTACTCACTGAAGCGGAAATTACGGTGATCATGGAGAAAAAGGGCTGCGTCCTGACCAAGGCGTGTCCCAGCTACCAACCACCGTCGGACTGAGTCTCAGCGTTCTCAAGGCGCCGATTCCGCCCATCTCCGGCACCTGGAAACGCTGAGCGGAAACGAGTCCGAAATAAAATATGTTTCTCATCCCAACAGAGCAGCCACTACCCGCAGAGCTCAGCCGGGCTCTCCCCAACCCCCGCCGCCCGGGGTCCTGATCACCAGCACATCCCCCGTCTCGACTTCGAAATCGACCTTTCCCTTGAGCCGTTTTCGCCTGCCGCCGCGGACCAGCTCGTTGGCGCCCGGCCGCCCCGGATCGCCCCCTGCCAGCCCGTAAGGGGGCAGCCGCCGTCTTTCGGTGAGCAGCGAGACATGGGCCGGCGCCAAGAACCGGTAAGCGCGAATAATGCCGTCGCCGCCCCGAAATCGCCCCTTACCTCCTGAATTTTCTCGCAGGCCGTAGCGGACAACCTGGAAGGGATAGGCATGCTCCAAGGCCTCCACCGGCGTGTTCATGGTATTGGTCATGTGGGTATGGATGCCGCTTAAGCCGTCACGGTCCGGGCGAGCGCCCATACCGCCGCCGATGGTCTCATAGTAAGTAAAGCTGCCGTCCGGGGCCCCGATGGCCACGTTGTTCATGCTGCCGCAGCTTGCGGCCGGGATTAAGTCCGGGGCCGCTTGGGCGAGGGCTCCGAAAAGCACGTCCACCAAACGCTGGGAGGTCTCCACATTGCCTGCCGCCACCGGCGCCGGTGGCAAAGCGTTGACGATGGTGCCTGGCCGGGTCAGCACC
>JARRJE010000027.1:0-10079 GCA_037379765.1 Deltaproteobacteria bacterium | reverse complement strand
TGTTGGAGAGAAGGTGCAGCAGGCTTCCGTGCAGGAACATGGAGGTGAAGATCGTCAGCACCCCCAGGGTCCCTCCCCCGCTGAGGGAGAACCGAAGTGGAATAAACCCGTAGTGGATGAGAAAGAGCTGCTGATGGGCGCCTAACCGCCACTCATAAATGAAGACGAGGACATTTGCCGCGATCAGGCAGTTGTTGACCACCGGGAATTTTCGGACCGGTATGTTGTCCCTGAGCGGAAGCATCACACGTTTTTGGGAAGTAAGGCGAACTGACCAGGGAGACGGCTTTTTCGTGGCCGAAGAGGCTGCCAGGACGTCTTCCTGCTGCGCCGCTAACAGTGATTCGAAAAATCCGCTGGCTCTGCAAGCCGAGGCGGTGACATCTGCCGATGAAAAGGAACGAAAATACACTTAAAGGCAGGGCCCTGAAAAAACAGGGGTGATTGGAACTAACACCATGTTACGGCGTTGAATTTCGGAAAAGCAAACGAAATTGCCGGCTGCGAAACCAGGAGGAAAAAAATATCATAAGGAATCACAGGTGTCGCAAATATGCGCAAGCGCTCCCACCCGGTACAGCAACGCTACGCAGGCGGGAGAGATCCTGTGAAGATGCGGAGGTGATCCCTCAACCGCGTTCAGATCGGCAGCAGCTCCCTGAAACGTTCTGGCTCCTCACCCAGCCACTGCGGGTTTTGGGCGGTGCTGTCGAAGATCGAGGTCATCTTGAACGGCTCGAACTCCCCCTGGTGGGCGGCCTGAGCGGTTTTGGCCAGTAAATTCGCCACTTGGTCCACGGCCAGCGGCTGGAAGGTCTGAGCCACCTTCAGGGCCTGGTCCAGAATTTCCAAACTGTCGACTCCGGTAATGACCACCGAAGTCGGCAAATGAAGGGCGTACTGCAGGCATTCGATTGCCGTCACCACGCCGGACTTGAGGATGATGCCATTAGCCATGCTCTTCATGCCGAGCACACCGATATTCCGCTTCAACAATTCCGGCAGTACCAACTTTTCGAAGCTGCGGTAGTGAGCGTCCATGACATTCAGAGGCATTTGAACGGTATCGAAGGCGAATCCATGTTCTTCGGCCACGGTGAGCATCCGCAAGTGGATTCCAGGGTCCTTGTGGCCGGTGAAGCCGATGTACCGCAACTTTCCAGCCTGCCTCGCCTCCACTAATGCGGCATTAGCCCCTTCCGGGTCGAAGATCCGGTCCGGATCCTCATAACGGATGACCTCGTGATGCTGGACCAGATCGATGCAATCCGTTCGGAGTCTGCGCAACGATTCTTCGAGTTGACGGTTCGCTTCCTGCCGGGAACGTCCGTCGATCTTGGTCATCAGGAAGACCTTTTCACGGTAGCCGCCGTCAAGGGCCTTCCCCATTCTGACCTCGCTGCGCCCGTCGTTGTAGTCCCAGGAATTGTCAAGAAAGTTGATGCCGAAATCGATCGCCTTGCGAACGATTCGAACAGCCAGATTCTCTTCGACACCAGGCAAGCCCAGGTGCCAGCCGCCGAGGCCGATTGCCGAAACCTTCTCGCCAGTCCTGCCGAGCGTACGGTACATCATTATTTCCGAATCCGCTTTTCCGCTTGCCATGGCTCATCCCTCCTGCCATCAGGGTGTCTTAAAAAATGAGAATTTTCGTTCGAGGTCAAGGAACAGTAAAAATGAAAAAAACACAGCAAATTATGCATATGTGAGCATTTTTCATTTTTGCTGCGACGCAGAGATCGGGCGAAAAGGCCGTCTTTCAAGAGGCCCATCAGTTGATCTCGGGACCTCTTATTTATGATCAAGCAGGAGCTGCCGGCAGGTCAACCGAAAGGCGGTTCGTTTGGGTCTTTCAGATAGGTCTTTTTGAGAAAAGGGGCGCAGAGAGAGGAGAAAGCGCTTTGCCTGATGGTTCAGGTTCATTTTCCGAAAATGGCTTCAGCGACAGCAATTGCATTCTCGATATCCAGGGCATGAATGTTGTCACTGTTGATTTCGGCCTTGCCGCGCCATTCCGTCAAATGTTTCTTCGTACAGAAGAAATTCATGTTGTTTCAACATGATTTCGCCCAATCCTTGTATTTTTCAATGTCCACATGCAGGGCATGGATCGTCGGCGGGTCGATTGCGGCAAGTTTGCCCTTCGACACCTCGATCGAGATCTTCTTGCCGCAATGCTTGCACGATGAAGAAATAGCCACGTCCTGGCTGAGCTCATAGCTCGCCCCCAAGGCATCGATTGCGCACATTGCAAAAAAGGATCGGCCGTCCTTGATCTGGACTTTGTGGAGAGTCGGTAGCGCGGATACAGGATACAAGCCTATGATCGCCCCGTCTTCTCTTGAAGCAATCAGCCCCTTTTGTGAAAGCCCCTTGAGAACTGCCGGAACGTCGAGGTCGGAAGACACCCCTTCCCCTGAGAACTCGCCTGGAAAAAACGGCCGCTTGATCTCGATCAGCTGATCCAGCAAATGAGACCTGAGAATGGTTTCGTCCTTCTTTAGCATCGAACGGATATTGGGGATTTTTCGTGACATGTTCACTCCTGAGGAAGTCTAGAACGAGGAAATCTCCAAACTGTATAATCCGCCTCAGAGCTTACTGCAACTGAGCCGCATACTTCTCTTTAGTCAAGGAGTAATAAAGAAGCCATCCTCCGTAAAAATCAATGTCGAGTGCGGGCTTCATTCCAATCTTTTCCAGAACCCGTTTTGAGCCGGTGTTCCCGGGTGCGATCACCCCGACGATCAAGGGCAATCCGAGGGTTTCGAACCCGAACTTGAGACATGCCGCGGCCGCCTCGGAAGCATACCCCTTCCCCCAGGATCCCCTGGAGAATGCATACAACAGTTCCACAAAGGCCGTACCCTCGATCGTCTCCAGACCCGCATACCCGATCAAACGCTTGCCAGTCTTTGGTCTGACCGTATAAGTACCGAAGCTATACCTGCGCCAATGGGCGAGCATCTGTTGCAGGCGTTGTTCGGTTTCCTCCTCCGAATAAGGATGCCCCCAAGGCAGATAGCTCGTCACTTCGGGATCCATGAACAAATCCTTCAACAACCTCCCGTCTCGCTCGGAAAATGGCCGCAAAGTCAACCGTTCCGTAGTGAGAGAATTCCCCTTATATCCATTGCGTTTTTTCAATGCTTTCTGGAAAAAGAGAAAATGGGCCGGAATAGCCTTTTATTCTCAAAAGGGACACAGCTCATCCCGCTTCTCCTCCTTCCCACGCCATAAGCCAAGCGCGGAAGAAAGGATTGACGAACCGATATTCCCCTCGATAATAGAATACCAACCGAAGAGCCAGGAGCCGCCCTAGGGCCGATTTTGCTGAGGATGGCATCAATCCTCCTGCCTCCCGTAGAAATGCGGCCGAGGTCGGTGCGTTGCCGCCGATACGGGCTATGGTGCTCAGAACCTTAAACTGTTGAGCGGACAACATCTGCAAGGCTGTTTCGTAACCCTTCAACTCCTGCGACCAGATCACCTCCAGCGCCCTGGTCAGTGAATCGGTTTCAAGCCGTTCTTCTCCGAGCTCCCACAAAGCACGGCAAAGCTGCTGCACGTCGCCAGGGATATCGAGACAGATTTCAAAGATTCGATCCAGCAAATCGACGTTGATAGTCCGGCCGGATTGGACAAACTTTTCTTCGAGAAAGGCCGTGAAACGCTTTCTTGGGATTGGCCCGACCTCGACCAGAACGGCGCTTTTAAAAAAAGCGCTCTCCGGGTCGATGAAGATCCTGTCCATATCATGCCGGTCGCTGCCGCTGAAAATGTAAGGGATATCCTCGTGAAACTGAATCTTGCTGCGGAGGGCAGCCAGGAGCTTCTTGGATGTAGCCTCTCCCATCTTCAACACGTCTTGAAATTCGTCGAAGATGACCACGAGAGGTTTTCCTTTTCGACGCAGGCCCGGAACCAGATCGAGGGCAGCGGCTACGGATTCCGGCTCGACGGGAGCCGCGAAGTTGAAATTGATAGTCGGCAACCCGGTGATCGGATCGACGCCGAATGAAGGCCGCAGTGAAGCGAATATTTTCATGGCTTTTCCCACGAAACTCTCCCGCTCCAAAGTCAGGATGCTTGCCAGAAGACGCCTTGCAAAATCCTCCGGCGATTTCGCCTCCATGAGATCGACATAGATCATCCTGGCCCCGGCCTGCCGTGCAGCTTCACAGATGAGAGATGTTTTTCCTGTTCGCCGTTTACCCTGGACATAGCAATTCTGGCCGTTGTCGATATGGCCCAACAGGGCCTTGGTCAGATCTGGACGCGGGCAGAACTGCTCGCCCTGGACGACGCCACCGAAACGGAATGGATTTTTCATGTTTCACTCCCTTGCGTTACGTAAAACATCGTAACACAGAAGGACGTAAAAATCTTGAGAATTGTGAATACATAAAAACCGAGGGCTGTTGGAGTCGCCGGGTATGTTGTGCCATGGACGGTCGTCAGGCAAGTTCGGTACTTGGGGCACCAAAACGACAGGTATTCTGGGCTTGACCTGGGAGATTTGCTCTATCATAATTCTTGGAGCAGGATCTGAACCCGAACACAATTCAATCACCCATACAGAATAAAATGATCTTCGCCCCCTTTCCCTCTTCATGATCCCTCTATCCATCTGATCCAAACGGGACGAACCGGCCATTTGCGATTGACATCCCTGCCATTCAAAGTGTACTAATCCGAAACACTTGTAGAAAAAAGACTCCCATGTCATGCATTACAATAGCCGGCCGGATCTACCTAGTCGGTGAACTGCTCTGCCTGGTTTTGCTCCAGCTTGTCGGCTGCAGCCCTGCTATAATGCAGCCCGCAGCGCCGGTCACGATGCCGGCACACTTTTCCATGCCAGGGAAACAGGTCCTGCCGGAAAAGTGGTGGACCGCTTTCCAGGATCCGGTTCTCGATGAGCTCGTCGCCCGTTCCCTAGCGGGCAACTTTGATCTCCGGACCGCTTGGGACCGGCTGCACCAGGCTGAAGCAATTGCCCGTCAGGCCGGGGCCGAGCTCTGGCCGACCCTCGACGCGCAAGCTGGTGCAGCACATACCTGGAACAGCGGCGACAACTCCTCAACCGATGACGACACCTTTTCCGCGAACCTGCGGGCCGGCTATGAAGTTGATCTCTGGGGCCGCCTCGGCTCGCTTCGTGATGCCGCAGTTCTCGATACGCGCGCCAGCCGCAGTGATTTGCAGACCGCCGCTCTCACCTTGTCGGCCGAAGTGTCCTCAACTTGGTATCAGCTGGTTGAACAGTACGGCCAGCTCGATCTACTGATCGACCAGCTTGCCATCAATGAACAGGTTCTGGATCTGGTCACTCTGCGTTTTCGTCGCGGCCAAGTCGGCGCAGCGGATGTCTTGCAGCAACGCGAGCTCGTGGCCTCCATCCAGGGTCAGAAAGCTTTGGTGAAAGGCCAGGTGCAAACCCTTGCGCACCAGCTGGCCGTACTGCTGGGGCTTCCTCCCAAAACCAAAGTTGCTCCGCGCATCGCCCGGTTCGGACCGCTGCCGCCTCTGCCGCAGACAGGTGTACCGGCGGCGCTGCTTCGGCGGCGTCCCGATCTTCAGAGTGCCTACTTCGGGATCATGGCTGCGGACCGGCGGGTTGCGGCAGCAATCGCCGACCGGTTCCCTCGTCTCGACTTGACGGCGGAGGCTGGCAGCTTTTCCGGTGAGGCGAGCGCTTTGTTCGATGGTTGGCTCGCCACTCTGGCCGCGAACATTGCCGGCCCCGTTTTCGACGGGGGTCGCCGGCGGGCCGAGGTCGAGCGGACACGAGCGGTCGCCTCGGAGAGGATTCATGCTTACGGCCAGACCATTCTTGCCGCCCTTCGGGAAGTGGAAGACGCCCTAACCCAGGAAAGGCGGCAGCGGGAATATATCGCTACCCTGGATCAGCAACTCGCCCTCGCTGCCAAGGTGGTGGACCGGGTGCGCGACCGTTATATCCGCGGCCAGGAAAATTATCTTCGAGTACTTGATGCCCTGCTCACCCATCAATCTCTGCAGCGCAGCCGCCTGTCCGCCCAACTTCAGCTCGTGCAGGTACGGATCGATCTCTGCCGGGCCCTTGCCGGTTCATGGAAACTGAAGCAGCCAGAGGGCACCGGTGATCACCCCCCGGCCGGCGACACGGCCCTCCAGGGAGCACGAGGAGAGAATGATGCAAGATCATCGTGAACCAGCGCCTTCCTCCGGAAGGCTTGCCAAAACATTGCGCTTTCTGCTGCCGCTGGCGATCATTGTCCTAGCGGGAATGGGTGCCGTTCGCCTGGTCCAGACTGGCCCCCAGACCAAGTCCCGGCGGCCGCCGCCCCGGGCCACTCTGGTAGAAGTTAAACAGATCAACCGCACCGATGGGGCGACAACGGTCGAGGCCATGGGCATGGTGGTGCCCAGTCGCGAGGTGGTATTACGACCCCAGGTAAGCGGCGAGATCGTCGAGTTGAGCAGGAATTTGATTCCGGGCGGCTCCTTTCAAAAGCAAGAGGTCCTGCTGCGCATCGATCCTTCCGACTACGAGCTGGCCGTCCGCCAGCTGACCAGCGACGTGGTCCAGGCCGAATCGAACCTGCAGCTGGAGCAGGGCAACCAGGAAGTTGCGCAGCGAGAATATGAGCTTCTGGGGCAAGAGGTGAGCGAAAAGGATCGAGACCTGGTGCTCCGGCGACCCCAGATGGACAATATCCGCGCTGGTCTCGAAAAGGCCCGGGCCAAGCTGGCCCAGGCCAAACTCGATCTGAAACGCACAGTCATCCGGGCTCCGTTCAACGCCGTTATCCGCTCTCGTCAAGTGAACTTGGGCGCCCGGGTCACCCCCAGCACTACCCTCGCCACCTTGGTGGGCACCGACAGTTACTGGATCGAGGTCCTGGTGCCGGTTCGGCAGCTTAAATGGCTCCGGGTTCCCGGAAGCAACGCGGAACAGAGCTCCCCGGCTCGGGTTTACGATCCGGCGGCCTGGGGAGAAGGGGCCTTCCGAACCGGCAGGGTAGTCCGGGTCGCTGCCAATCTGGAGGAGCAGGGTCGGATGGCGCGTTTGTTCGTAGCCGTGGCGGATCCTCTCGGCCTTACTCCCGGCCATTCCAACCAGCCCAAACTCTTCATCGGTTCCTACGTCCGGGTGAGCATCCAGGGACGTGAGTTGGGCTCGATGATCGAGGTAGAACGGGCTCTGATCCGCGACGGAGATCACGTCTGGGTCATGGACGATGAGGACAAGCTTTCTATCCGCAAAGTAAAAATCGCCTTTCGGGACCGGGATCGGGTCCTGGTTGCAGACGGCATCGAGCCAGGAGAGCGGCTGGTGGTGACCGACCTGGCCGCGCCCGTGGAAGGAATGGCCCTTAGGACGAGTGAGAAGGTTCCGCTTCCGGCGGCCTCGGCTGTCGCCTCGCAAAACGGAGACCACCAGTGAGCAACACCGGCAGCCCGCCAGAATCCCGCGGGGTTATCTCCTGGATGGTCGAAAACCGGGTGACCCCCAACCTGCTCATGCTGGTCCTTCTCATCGGCGGTTTGTTCATGAGCACCAGAATTAAACAGGAGGTGTTTCCAGCCTTCGACCTCGACCGGGTCGCCGTGACCGTCCCTTACCCCGGCGCCAGTCCAGAGGAAGTGGAGCAGGGCATCCTGCTGGCTGTTGAAGAAGCGGTGCACGGCCTGGAAGGCGTTAAGGAGATCACCGCCACCGCTGCCGAGGGGGCGGGAACCGTCCAGGTCGAGTTGCTGGCCGATGCCGACCAGCAGAAGGCCTATCAGGACATCAAGCAGGAGATCGATCGGATCACCACCTTTCCGGAGGACGCCGAAGAACCGCAGGTCACGTTGGTGACCCACCGGCACGAGGTTCTCGATCTGCAGCTTTATGGCGACGTTTCCGAGCGCTCGCTGCGCGAGGTAGCCGAACAGGTGCGCGACCGCCTGCTCCAGAGTCCCGGCATCACTCAGATCGACATCGAAGGGGCCCGGGACAACGAGATTGTTGTCGAGGTGCCTCAGGAGAACCTGCGGGCCTACGGCTTGACTCTGGAAGAGATCGCCCGCCGGATCGGGGCAGAGGCGGTGGAGGTCCCGGGGGGCTCCATAGAGACCAAGGGCGGTGACCTGCTGCTGCGCATCAAGGACCGCCGCGATTGGGCCACCGACTTCGGCAGGATTCCCATTGTCACCACCCCGGAGGGTTCGGTGGTGCTGCTGGAAGATATCGCCTCGGTACGGGAGGGCTTTGCCGATACCGACCGCTCCGGCTCTTATAACGGCAAGCGCAGCATGGGCCTTGCTGTTTACCGCATCGGGGCGCAGACGCCTATCGGCGTCTCCGATGCGGTACGCAACGCCATTGCCAAACTCGCGGTAGACCTGCCGCCGGGGATTGGCTGGGCTATCAACAGGGATCGGTCGGATTATTACAGGCAGCGCTTGGAGCTGCTGCTCAAAAACGCCTTTTTCGGCCTCATCCTTGTCCTCCTTTCCTTAAGCCTCTTTCTGGAATACCGTCTGGCCTTCTGGGTCACCATGGGCATTCCCACCTCCTTTCTGGGCTGCTTGATCTTTTTGCCCGGCATGGGAGTGTCGATCAACATGATCTCCATGTTTGCCTTTATCGTGGCCCTGGGCATTGTGGTGGACGACGCCATCGTCGCTGGCGAGAACATCTATGAATATCGGCAGACCATGGGCCCGGTCCAAGCGGCCATCAAGGGGGCGAGGGACGTGGCGCTGCCGGTTGGGTTCAGTATCCTCACCAATGTGGTGGCTTTCCTGCCGCTTTACTTCATTCCCGGAACCATGGGCAAAATCTGGAAGGTTATCCCCTTGGTGGTGGTGACGGTTTTTCTGATCTCCTGGGTGGAGTCCCTCCTCATCCTGCCCGCCCATCTGGCCCATGCCAGGAGCGGCTCGGCGGGCCGCCTCTTCGTTTTGCACAGGATACAGGCGGGGTTCAGCCGGTTGCTGGCTTATTTTATCGAAAACGTCTACGGTCCCTTTCTGAAGCTGTGCATCCGCTGGCGCTGGGTGACGGTGGCGGTCGGGCTGGCGGTCCTGATTCTCACCGTGGGCTATGTGCTGAGCGGCCGTATCGGCATGATCCTCATGCCCCGGGTCGAGTCGGACCGAGCGGTGGTCACTGCTGTGCTGCCCTTCGGCAGCCCTTCATCCAAAACAGAGGCGGTGCAGGACCGGCTGGTGGGGGCCATGCAGGCAGTGGCGGCTGAACACGGCGGCGACTCGCTGGTGCGAGGAATTAATTCCCTGATCGAAGAAAACCAGGTGGAGGTGACTGCTTATCTTACCGATCCCGAGGTGCGCCCCTTGGGTACCGGAGAAGTGACTCGCCTGGGGAGGAAGCAAACCGGCACCCTGGTCGGTCTTGAGTCCTTGCGTTTCGAATCGGACCGGGGCGGGGTGGGCTCGGGCGCGGCCCTTACCGTGGAGCTCGCTCACAGAGATATCGACGTTCTGGACCGGGCGAGTGCCGCCTTGGCCGCCAGGCTTGCCGAGTTTCCAAACGTCAAGGACATCGACGACGGTTACACACCCGGCAAACAACAGCTCGATTTCCGGATCACCCCGGCGGGCCTGAGCCTGGGCCTTACCGCCAGTGAAGTGGCACGCCAGGTACGGAACGCTTTCTACGGCGCCGAAGCGCTGCGCCAGCAGCGCGGCCGCAACGAAATAAAAGTCCGGGTGCGGCTGCCGGCTGCCCAGCGGGAAAGCGAATTCGACGTGGAGCGGTTGATGATCCGCACCCCGGCCGGTCGTTTCGTCCCGCTCATGCAGGTGGCCGAAGGTCGGCGCGGCCACGCTTACACTACCATCAATCGCCGCAACGCCCGTCGAACCGTTACCGTCACTGCCGACGTCCAGCCCCTCGGACAGACCGGCCAGATCATGGCCGCTCTGAACAAGACCATTCTGCCGCAGCTGGCACGAGATTTCCCGGGCCTGTCCTATGGGTATGAGGGACGGCAGGCGGACATGAAGGAAAGCATGCAGAGTCTTTTCACCGGATTCGGAATGGCTATTCTGGCCATCTATTTCCTGCTCGCCGTGCCTTTCCG
>JARRJE010000026.1:0-10240 GCA_037379765.1 Deltaproteobacteria bacterium | reverse complement strand
TCGAAGATAAACTGCTCGCCAAACTGCCGCCAGCGGAGATGGCCGCCCGGCTGATGACTTACCCGGCCCGCCAGCGCCTCGATCTTATCCTTGAACGGGCTGATGCCGAAGCAGTGGTCGCCGCCGTGCCCGAGCAGGACTTTTATCTCTGTGTCAAAGAGCTCGGCGAACAGAGCGCGGCCCCCCTTCTGGCTTTGGCCAAGACAGAGCAGCTCAACCATCTCCTCGATATCGAATGCTGGCACCGCGACGAGCTTGTGGCGGGAAGAGCCCTGGCCCAGTTGGAGGAGATCGCCGTCGCCAGCGGCGAAAAATTCATGGCCTGGCTGTACCGCGCCGATTTCGAGCTGCTGGTGCTCCTGTTCAAGAAATGGCTCGACGTGGAGCTGCTCGCCGATGAAGACGACTATCACCAGGCCAGCGACACCGGCACCAGCCGACAGACTTTGGACGACCAGTATTATTTCACCATTCGCTATCCCGATTATGAGGAACTGATTAAGACGATCCTCGGCTTCCTGTTCGAAAATCACCGAGATTTTTATCTGGAGCTGATGAACCATGTCTGCAACGCTCAGGACTCGGAAGTGGAAGAGCTGGCCTATCAATTCCACCGGGGCCGGCTCGAGGACAATGCCATTCCCGATTACAGCGAGGCCAGGAGCATTTACCGACCCTTGCCCCCGGAGCGGTTGGCCGCTTTTCTCAGGAGCGGATGGCGGGCGATGGAGGGAGAGCCGATTCCTCCTACCTTCGCTCTGGCCCTAGTCGAGGAGCAGAGTCTCTTTGCCGCGGCGATGGCCGCGGTAACCGAACCGGCGCTTCGCCGGACCATTCAAATCGAGCTGGCGGCCCTTGCCAACAAGATCGTTATCGCCGACGAGCTCGCCCCTGCCGAAGCCGAGAGCCTGCGGCAGGCGGCGGCCAAGGCCGGGGCGTATGTCAATCTGGGTCTGGAGATGGCCGGCGGTCCGGAAACTGACAGAGCGACTGGTGCGCTTCGCAGTTTTCATTTGGAAGATCTCTTCCGGCTGGCCCATGGTAAGATCGACTTGGTGCATGGCCGGATCGCCGCCCTGAAAAAGACCGGATGGCTGGCCCGCTGGCCCCACGGATTCAACTTCCTTGATCATGAATGGCTGGAAGCGGCCGGTTTGCTGTTGGCCAGGACGCCGTTGATCCGGCGATCGGCAGAGAATACCCACCGGACATCCGGCGAGGATTTCATTCGTACCGGCAAGGATCTCCGGATTGCCGAAGATCTGGCAGCCGTTCTCGAAGCCGTCGCTCCGCTTTTTGCCGCCCTAGAGGGGGAATGGCAAGCCGACTGGGACCGTTTGGATTCTTTGCTCTGGCGGCAGGGGCAGACCAACAGCCTGCGGACAGCAACCCTCGGCACCTTCGTCTTGACTGCTGCCGCTCGTCTGCTGGCCGGCGACAAGTGGCAATATTCCCCTCTGCCGGTCGCCGCCTGGCCGGAGATCTTCTCGCAGCTTTCCCCCAGGAAGCTGGAAGCCGCCCTCCAGGAGCACCTTCGGCCGCTTTTCGTCCAGGAAGAGAACTTCGCCCGGGCAGTGGAATACTTCGACCCGGTTCTGGCCCGCTACCGAACCGAAACCGGTTCCTTCGGAACGGGGCAGCTGCCGGACCCCAAACTGGTGCCCTTCTTTCTTTTCACCGCTCGCAGACAGCGACTGATCTGACCTTCACTTTTTCCCGAAAAGCCGGTCAAGGGCCTGTCGGGCCTCCTTTTCGCCATGAGGAGAACTTGGTCCCGCCGTGTTTCCAAACAAGGCATCCAGATCTGCCCGGGCCCCTCCCGTCACCCCGCCCCCCTCCTGTTCTGTCTGCCGTGGACGAAACCAATCGCAGAAATTGGCCCGCCCTTTCTCCTGCACAGGGTCAGCCTGGGGCTCCCGGCACTGTCTGTTCGCTCGGGAATCATAAAATTCGCACTGCCGGCAGGTCCGCAACTCGGCTCTGCACTGCAGGCATTCGGCGCTCCTGCCGAGAGGCAGGGGCAAATCTTTCAGGACCGCCCCGCATTGCCAGCATGTCAATCTCGTCATCATCGCCTCCATCGAGAAAACCTTTCACGGTCCCCGATTGTACCATGAACACCAAGGTTCCCAATATCCGGCAGGCCACCGGTATTCTGAACCGTGAAAATAACTTGCAGAGGGGAGTGGGTCCCGCTATAGATTCTTGTCAGCAAAAGGAGGAAAATGAGAATGAGAGACCGGTGGATCTGCCATCGCTTTCATTTTGTTCATCCCACTCCGTAGTTTTCGGAATGTAAACAGAATAAGGAATTGAATTGCCATGAAAGAAGATTTTGACCCTTACAACGAGGCCGCCGAACAGGCTGTTGAGCTGGCTAACGACTTGGCCGACAAGCACCAGGACGCCGATCTCTGGGACATCGCCGACGGTGTCCTTGCCGGGGCCGTTCATTACTGGCTTTACGCCCGTCAACCATGCGAGGATCCTCTTTGCGAGGACTGTCTTCCCATCCGCACTCCCGAGGAACGGCTGGTGGAGCTCCTGGGGTTGGTGGAGGAATTTGCCAAGGAAAGCGATTACTTCCTCTCCGCTAACGATCACAAGATCGGCAGGGCCTGAAACCCTGAAACGTCTTTCGGTCCTTTTGGCGAATATCAGCCATTTGTTTCAGAACGCTTGCCTTGCCATAGGTTGCCTGTCCTTTTCTCCTAGTCAAGGTTTTAAAATCCCGAAGACTTACGCTCGTCTTTTTTCTATTTTCTTGGTGCGGCGCCATTACATTTGAATTTGTTCGGGCGGCGAGCTATTCTATCTCTAAGGCATCTCTTACAAACACATCTTCTTCAGGGCATGAACTGCCGGGCATTCCGCGCTCATTGCCCCAGGGCAGTTCCTCTTCGAGTGTTTCATAAGGTCGTTGAACACGGGAAACGGAAGGAAACCCAGTGAAGATGAATGCTCCTCTATATGCCGGAGTGCTCATTTCCTTGTTGCTGTGGTCCCCGATCGCCAGTAGCGCGGAACTATTTCCCATGCCCGACGAACACGAATTCCCTGCCGAATACGGATATCCTGCCGAATACCGATTCTTTGCCGAATACGGGTTCCCTGATGGGCGCAAAGATTCCGAAGCATTGCGCGATCTCATGGCATCGGTGATGGACTTCTACGCGCCCGCCCTCAAGGCAAAAATCCTTTCCATCGAAAAAAGATGCAAGGATATGACCCATTTCTCCGGCTCTATTTATCTCGAAGGGGAAAAAACCCTATTTACTCCCCAAATCTCGGGGGAAGCCGCCGTAAGCAACGAACAGACTCAAGAAGAACCACTGGTGAACTGGAGCATCAAGACCTCCCTCGACTTCAATTCGGGGGCCGTCGGCATGGAATTTTGGAAAGATATAGGATTTGGCAGGTTCTCCTTTTCCAACGAAGTGGAGCAAGATTTCTCAGAAGAATTCGAATACAAATGCCTGCTCAAGATCGAAAAGAGATTCTGACTATCCTAACAATTATTTTCCACCAAGCCCCAACCGATCGTTTTCCCGCGCCCGATCAAGCCCGTCTTCTGTTTTCCGTTCCGGGTTTTCACGAGCCTTCAGCTTGGCCTCGATCAATTGCTTGTGCGTGAGGTGCAGAAGGTTTCCCAGCTTGTGGGCGAAATGGTCTTCATGCCCCTCGAGAACCCCGTCGACATGAATGATGCGCCAGACGTCGGTCATAATCCCTAGCCGTTCAGACGAAGACATGTGCTGATTGAGATGGTTGGTGAACTGCCAGAGGTCGACCGCTTTCTTCCGTTCGACACGGGCAAAAGCGATCAACTCTTTCACAAACTCTTCCTGGATTGCATATTTACTTTCGAGCGTCGCAACCACTTGGGCCATTTCCTTGGATGTGCACTCGTTATCCGCATGCGCAGCTTCCAGGAGGAGCACGCAGGCGGCAATATGGGTTTTTCGCTCACTCCCCTCCGGGGCATCATCTTTTCTTTGCTCGCTAAATAGCGTCTTCAATCGATCGAGCATAGTCTTTTCTCCTTTCAGCGTTCCTCGAGGGTTACAATCCCTCACGGACACCGAAAACCATTGTACCCTCTCTCGTCGCTTACCACCAAAATCCGCCTGCCGGCCCATTCTCAATGGAATCCGGGCTCTTCTTCGTATAGAAAAAAATTGATCGGGATGCTTCAGGTAAAAAAAGGCCAGGGCTTTCCGGTCCAAGGCTGTAAGCCTCTCTACCATAACACAAATCCCTTCACGAACAAGCCGCTCCATGGCCGGGGAAATTCGTCCAGCGCATAGCCTTCTATACACCCTCGACCGAAGACAGCTTATTCTGCCGCCAATATCTTAATATTCTTCGGTTCCTTTTTATCAGAGAGTTCATTGACAATCGTTATATTTCTTCGTATCTAGCGATCATGAAACATCGACACCGCCGCCATAAAGACGTCCCCCCCTCTTCTAGCGTACCCCGATGGCGGGGCCGGGTCTGGATCGAAAGTGAAGGAGGCACCTTCCTCGGATACGGCCGAGCTGTGCTGCTTGAAAGGATTCAGGAACACGGCTCCATTGCCGAGGCCGCCCGCTCCATGGAAATGTCGTACAAACATGCCTGGGATCTGGTCCAATCTATGAACAGGCAGGCCCGGGAACCGCTGGTGGAGAAAACAACCGGCGGCCGGGGCGGCGGCGGGGCTCGGCTCACCCCGGTCGGTTGCGCAGCGGTGACCGAGTTCTGGGATGTTTATCGCCGCTTCCAGGAATTTCTGACCATGGAGAGCGAAAAACTTCGATTCTGATAACCGCCTCATGAGTTATCAACGGAACAAGAAGAGTGAGCCGTTACCCCTCTTTCGAAAGCCTCCGGTTTTTCTTTTCCCGGCTGTTCTTCTTCTCTCATTTTCCCTTGGGACCAAGCTTGCCCATCAATCAACAAATTTGTAACAGTAGACACCCTTGGTAATTGAAAAAAATACATTTTTGAACCATTATTCTTTTTCGCCGCAGCTCGATTATTAATATTTAATAAATGATTTTAATAATCTATGATGATGATCATCAAATAAATAAATCTATGGCACGTATTTTGTTATCTCTCTTTCCATAATTGAGAAAAATATATCGATCACAAGAGACAATGAGCGAACCAAAAGGACAGAAAAAAGGAGGTAGGAGAATGAAGAAATTACTGCAGACAGGGGGAGCCCTGCTGATGGGTCTGGCCGGCTTGACACTTACGACCGAAACAGCCCTGGCCAATGACAAACCGAGCGCCGACGCTACCGTGGGCCTATACAGTAAATATGTCTGGCGTGGCTTTGAGCTGAGCAAAGACAGCCTGGTGATCCAGCCCTCGCTGACCGTGGGGTACAAGGGATTCAGCACCAATTTCTGGAGCAATGTGGACACCGACCTGGCTCCGGCCCTGAGACCCGCCTCTTCGGATGACGCCTTCAACATGGATGAGGTCGATCTCACCTTGGCTTACAATTACACCTTGGACAAGGTGGATCTCACCGGCGGTTACATTTATTACGACCTCGACGGGATTCCTGACTCCCAGGAGGTCTTCCTGAGCGCCGGATTCGACACCATTCTGAGCCCGACCCTCACCGTTTATCGGGAGATTGCCCATGCCCCCGGCTGGTACGTTTCTCTCGGTCTCTCCCATTCCATTCCTTTGAAGGACAAAATCTCACTGGACCTTGGCGCCAGCGTCAGTTACTGGAGCTTCGATAATGCTGACGATGCGCCTGACCCCAGCAATCCTTCGGAGCCGTTCAGCAATTTCCATGATGGGTTGCTCTCGGCGTCTGTTACTTTCCCGATTAATGAGCTTATTTCCATCACTCCGGAGCTTTATTACTCCTTTCCATTGAGCAGCGATGCCGCTGATCAGATCAAAGCGGCCAGCGTCAGTGGCAATGACGACAATTTCGTTTACGGCGGCGTTTCCGCTTCCCTCTCTTTCTAAGGATTTTACTCTCCCAGTCTCTTCACCCAAACGGGCGGCCTACAAGGCCGCCCGCCACTTGCCCATTTTTTTGAGGCATTTGCAGTATTGCAGAATTTTCCTGCCGGGAAAACGCCCACAAAAAACCGGCACCCGCTGCTTCTTCCAGGTGCCGGTCTTGATGATCGTTCTTGGCAATAATTGTGAACGCTTACGGAGCGGCCCCCTCTTGCCAGCGGGGTGCTACCCCGTAGTAGCGGAAAATCTCTTCCGCCTGCTGTGGACTGGAGACGACCGTCCCGGTCGGAGCGTGCTGATACCGGTCTCGCGTCATCGCCAGGGAAACAGAATAGGTTTCAGGATCGATCTGCAACGCGTCCCAGGGAACGAGCCGTTTTTGTACGGCAATATTAAGCACCCCACCGGAGGTGACGAGCACGTAAATGGCCTGGCCGCTTTGGGGGTCGAGAAGGATCTGGGAGATCCGGCCGAGATTCTCGTTCTTCTCGCCTTTCACCATTTGCCCTAGAAGACGATAGGAACGAACCAGCGACTTGAATTCCGGGGCGGAATTTCCAGTCTCCTTGTTGATCGATGCATCCGGTGCCGTTGCAAAGACCGTGGCGGCAAAACTCGTGCTGACTATCACCGCGAAGAGAGCGACCAGTATCTTTTTCATCATCTTCCTTCCTTTTCTGAAATTGAGCCTGCAAGGCCCTGCGGGAACAAAGCATCAATTATCTTGAAATTGTTACGAGATATAAACAGGTTACCAGCCATTTTCCTACGCGTCAACCGTCCTCTGGCCTGGAGCGGCACCTGTTCGAATAAGGGAGAATTCTTCAGGGTCTTTTTTCCGCTTTGTGGTGGTTCGAGAAAAAACACAGACTCCTCTGCATTTTTTGCCATGAAGCGGAATGACTTCTGTAATTTTATAGTGGACAGGAAAACCCGAAATCCGGGCCTTCGAAACCGGCATTCACCCTTGATATGAAAAGCTGCATAAGGCGGCGTCCTCCAATGGAACATCCATGATCCTGGCGCTCAATTTCTTGACTAGATGTCCGATATCCCGGTAAAGGTCAATGGAGACCGTTTATAATAGTTTTCATTCTCTGCTATCGGTCGAGGACCAACCAGGTGGAGTGGCCGTTTTGGGGCGTTCTACGCCACTGAACCGGCGCTGTTGGGACTTTCCAGCACGGTGATGTTGTAAACGGCATCCTCGACGGTAATGCGAAAAAAGCCACTGCTGATTTCGAGATTGCTTTCCGCTTTGCTGACCATTTTTTTCTCCGGCCGGTGCCTAAAAGAACGGCACCGCACCGGTGCCGGCCACGCACGACATCGCAATAAGAAAAAGACTAATAGCCTATATTCTTACATTTATGTGGCAGTCGCCAAATTTTTCTTAAGTTTCTTTTTCCTGGAGCTGGGAAGAGAACTGGACCCCGATCTCGTACTTGCCGGGCTCGTTCTGACTGGCCTGAACCCGGAGGACTTGCCCCAGGGCCTGAAGGACGCCGGTTTCGCCGTTGTCGCAGGCAGGAAGACAATGCTCGTCGGCATTCAGCCAACCTGGGAATTGGAGGACGATCACCAACTGAGTGTTGATCTCAAGAGGATTGTTGGCCAAGAAACGCAGGCCGCCGCTACTGATATCAAGCAGGACCCCCTCAAGGTAAGGGGTCTTCTCCGAGAGGCTTTCCATCCTCTGGTAGCGCATTTTGATGATCTTGTCGAGCCGCGGGTGTTTCCGTCTTTCTCCCTGCCCGCCGGCTGCCTTTTCTTCGCGCATGACACCTTCCCGACATTTCGAGTATAACGTGAAAGGATGATTGTATGATCTACCTTCCTTTTTAATATAATTTGTAATAAAAAATCAAACCATTAGAGCAACGGGAAAGACATCGTCGGTCCGCGCCGCCTGGCATCTGCTGCAGCCATTCCTTGAAAAGCCTGCCAAATCGGGGTAATAAAGAAAACCCTCTTTCGTTGCCAACTCGATGACGACATAATCCGCATGCATGCTGTCCAAACCAGTGACCTCACCATCCACCTGGGAGAAGTCGAAGCGCTCTCCGGCGTTTCCTGCTGCATCCAGGAGGGAGAATTCGTAGCCATCCTCGGGCCGAATGGCGCCGGCAAGTCCACCCTGCTCAAGGTGCTTCTCGGCCTGCTCCGTCCCGATGCCGGTGAGGTTTTGGTTTTCGAGAGGGCGCCCGAAAAAGTGCCTTCCGATTGGATCGGTTACGTGCCCCAGATCAAAACCCTGGACCGCAGTTTCCCGGCCATCGTTCTCGAATTGGTGATCACCGGCCTCCGCCACAGCTGGGCCAGGCGACTCCGACAGGCCGACAAGAAGAAGGCGCTAGAAACCTTGGAACTCGTAGGCGCCGTCCATCTCGCCCAGCGAGCCATCGGCTCCCTCTCCGGCGGCGAGCTGCAGCGGGTCTACCTGGCCCGGAGCCTTGTACGCCATCCCCGTCTCATTCTCCTCGATGAGCCAGTGACCGGTATCGACACCTTGGGCGAATCGGATTTCTATCACATTCTTGGTGGGTATCGTCATGTGACCAAGGCCACCATTCTTATGGTCACCCACGACTGGGAGGTGGCCTCCCGCCACGCACAACGGGTGATGGTCCTCAACCATCGCATCATCAGTTTCGGGCCGCCGGCCGAGGCCCTCTGTGAAGAATGCCTGCGCCAAGCTTACGGCAAGCCCGACCTTGCTGCACGACACGAGCTCAGGGGAGGACTTCCCCATGCTTGAAGCCCTTTCTTATCCTTTCATGCAGCGAGCGGTGGCCGCCGGTCTGATGGTGGCCTTTCTCGCTTCTTACTATGGCGTTTTCGTCGTTCAGCGGGGGTTGAGCTTTCTCGGAAGCGGCCTTGCCCATGCCGCTTTCGGCGGCGTTGCCCTGGGTCTGTTGCTGCGCCGAGAGCCCCTGGTGGTGGCCGTGCCATTCACCGTCTTCGTCAGCTTTGGCATCACCTGGGTCCGGCAACGAACAACCCTCGCCTCCGACACGGTGATCGGCATCTTCTTCGCCGTTTCCATGGCTTCTGGGATTATCTTTCTTTCTATGCAGCAAAACTACACCACCGATGCCTTTTCCTATCTCTTCGGTTCCATCCTCGCCATCACCAGGACCGATCTGTGGGTGACCGGGTTCGTGGTGCTGCTCGCCCTCACCATTCAGCCCCTCTGGGGTCGTTGGGCATACGCTACCTTCGACCGGGAGCTGGCTATGGCCGACCGGGTGCCGGTGATCCTCGACGAATATATTCTCTCCATGCTGATCGCGGTCACCGTCGTCGTCTCGGTGAAGGTGGTGGGCATCGTCCTCATTTCAGCCTTTCTCGTCATTCCGGCCGCGGCTGCCCGGCTGCTTGTCCATAAATTTTCTACCATGACCTGGCTCTCCATCCTCTTCGGCCTCTCCTCCACCGTGATCGGCCTGTGGGGCTCCTACTTGCTCGATGTGCCGAGCGGCGCCACCATCGTTCTCGTTCAGGCCGCCATTTTCCTGTCCTGCTTTCTGGCCGCGATCGGCCTGCAGGCCGGCTATCGCCGCCGCCATCACAGCGAAACCGAGCGATGAAGGGAGAATTCAGCTTTCAGCAAGTCAACCGTCACCAGAAAAGGTTTTTCTGGTCTTTGGTGATCACTGAAGGCTGAACTAACAGCTATTTGATATACGGCAGCATCGCCTTGAATGCTTCGGTTCCCGCTTTCTGGAGCAGCTCGTAGATGATCATCTCGGTATTGGCGATCACTCCACCAACCTGGCGGATACGGGCAAGCCCAGTCTCGTGATTGAGGAGGGCTCGAGAGGAAACCCCATCGGCCGGCACCCACGCCCGATAGCCGGCGAGAAGCCCGTCGAGAACGGTTTGATAGACGCAGATGTGGGTCTCAACCCCGCAGACGAGCAAAGTGTTGATCGTCCGGGGCAAGGATTTAATGGCCGCCGCGGCGGCCGGATTGCCGAAGCACCCAAATTCGAGCTTGTCGAGCAGCTCGACTCCGTCGAGCTCGGCCGCCACTTCCGGCAGCGGAGGTCCGATCTTGGCAGCATACTGGGTGGTGGCGACAACGGGCAGGTCCAGGACCTTGGCCATTTTCAGCAGCAGGACCGCATTCCTCGCCACCCGCTCCTTCTCCGCAATCACCCGCATCATCCGCTCCAGAATGTCCACCACCAGCAGCGTGCATTGCTCCGGCCGCAAACGATAGAGATATTCATTCATGACGCCTCCTTCCGGCCAAAAT
>JARRJE010000025.1:0-10958 GCA_037379765.1 Deltaproteobacteria bacterium | reverse complement strand
GCGGCCTTGGCGACCGGCTCCGATTCCCCGGTCAGAATCGCTTCATCAACCCGGAGCTCTTTCACCCGAAGGAGCCGTAGGTCGGCCGCCACTTTGTCCCCTGATTGAATGGACACCATATCGCCGGGCACCAGCCCTTCAGCCGGCACCGTCATCTGTCGACCCTGCCGCACCACGCTGGCGTGGAGCGAGAGCATGGAGCGAATGGACTCCAGAGCCTTCTCCGCTTTGCCTTCCTGAATGAAACCGATCAGGGCGTGGATTATAACCACGGCCAGAATGACGCCCAAGTCGAGCCAATGGCTGAGCAGACCAGTAATCAGCGCCGCGATCAGCAGTACGTAAATGAACAGATTGTGAAACTGATACAGAAACCGCAAGAACGGCCCGCGCCTCTCCGGCTGTGGCAGCCGGTTCGGACCGTAGAGCTCCAGCCGTTGCCGAACTTCCTCCTCGGTCAACCCCTGTTCTCTGCTCCCGATAAGGGATAGGACATTCCGGGATTCTACAGCATGCCAGGGAGGAGTCGGTTTACGATCATTCTGTTCGCTATTATCTTTGTGTCTCGCTATTCTCTCGTGCACCATCGGCCGATGTCCATGGGTAGTATCGCCTCATGTGCGGATAAAAATGGAGATGCCAGTGTATCATGCCATTGGGCGGTTGGGGGGCGGATCAAGTGTCTGAAAACTGCACCGAGCAGAACGGGTTGGCCGACTCCTGACTCCATGCTATTTACAGGACATAGTTATTTGAATTGAGCTCTCTGGGATCCGATAAAAGGGTACAGCATCGAGTGAACGAGAGCCCTTGCCCTACCTGTGCTGATTGCTTGCTTATTTTTTATGATGATCCTTTTTTTGATCCGGTTTTTCTTCGATGGGCTCATCGTCACTCGGGTTGTCCCCTGGACTGACGCCTTCCGGACCATCATCTCCCGGGTTGTCGCCCCCCGGGGTGACTTCTTGGTCGCCCCCAGGAACGGGTATCACTTGGTCATTGCCTTCACCAGGATCTTGTGCCTTCGCCGCCGCCCGCGCTGCCCTTAAATTGGCAGTCAGGGATTGAAGCAACATGCTGGGTGGGTCGTCTTCCCGGTGGCGCCTGACCAATGTTTTCATCTCTCCAATGTAGAACCTCAATCCACCAAACGCATGATCATAGTCGTTATTACCACTTGCCAATTGAGCGAAAACACTCAGCCAGGAAATCGGAGTCTGCCACTCAGCTCCCAGCCCGTACAAGTCCTGGTTGTCCGCACGATTCCAAGCGGCAGAAAGTAGGAGATTCGCGACGGGATAGTAGCGAGCCTCGATGCCGCCATATGCAGCATTATTAATGTCTCCTCCCTGGCGCCCCAGGGCGGCTGCGAATGTAAATTGATTGAGGTAATACTCCCCCTCGATGCCCACTCTGTTTATGCCGACATCATTATATTCGGCCCATGTGCCTGTTATGCCGAGCAAAGCTAATTGTGAATTTCGCCAGAACAGGTGCCCACCAATTCCGTAGACATTTTCCGGATCAATTTCGCCGATCAGCCCGTCTGCCTGGAATCCGAATTGGTTACCCAGAGGTATGGAAATGCTCGCTTCAGCGGCGGTGGTATCCTCTCCATCCACACCCCCGTAAAGACCGCTCACTTTGCCATTGAGGCCGCTCACCGCGCCGCTCGCTGAAACACTTCCGCTGAACCCTTCCACCAGCACGGCGGCCATGCCAATGGCGGCCACGCCAATAGAAAAAAGTTTCTTCATTTTTCTCCTTCCCGTTTAGTTGGTACTGCCAGGGATAAATAATTGTCAGGAATTTGGAATAGGCATGTCAAGGCTTTAGCGAAACTCGACATTCTCGTTGCGGAGTATTCAGGAGCGGGGGCAAATGGAGGGAGAGTTATAGAGGCAATCGGGCCGCGCGGTCCGGATCGCCAGTCAAGCTCAAGATTTTGGCTATACAGCAGTTAGGCACATTGGCATGGCGCCAGAGGAAAGAATAGAACTCCAGTAGCAAGCGGCAACCGCATTTGGAAGGAACGATACACTATTATACCCATCCTGTGAAAGTTTACGGCTTAGCCGGCTGTCGGGATCAGAAGATGGATAAAACTGATAAATGGTGCAGGTAGAATGCCCAGCCAAAGCAAGAGGCCGAGCAGGACGCCGAGCACTAGGTGGCCGTGGGCAGAGACGGTCGGGACGGCAGGGGAGGGAGCGGCCTCCGGCAATGTGGCGAACATGACCGCGATGAGCCGCAGGTAGTAGAAAAGCCCGATGGTGGAGTTCACCAACAGGACGATCACCAGCATCCAGAGGGAGGAGCCGGCCCCGGCAGCCACCAGGTAGAATTTGCCGAGGAACCCGGCGGTGAGCGGCATGCCGGCCAGAGACAGGAGCATGGCCGTCATGATCACGGTCAGCCATGGGCTGCGCCGGAAAAGGCCGCGATAGTCCTCGAGGTCATCCGCATCCCGGTCGTGGTCGGAGAGGACGGCGACCACACCGAAGGCGCCCAGAGTGGTGATGAAATAGGCGGCCAGGTAAAAGGTCACCGCCACGGCCCGCAAAGGGCCGCTCGCCAGAAAGGCGACCAGCAGATAGCCCAGGTGGGCGATGGAGGAATAGGCCAGAAGCCGTTTGACATTTTTCTGGAACAGGGCCAGCAGGTTGCCGGCGAACATGGAAATGATGGCAATAACGGTGAAGATCATGAAAAGGCGAGAACCGTAGGGAAGCGGCACTTGGGTAAAAGCACGGAGCAGCAGGGCAAACATGGCCCCCTTCGAGACGGAGGCCACGTATCCGGTCACCGGTGCCGGTGCCCCTTCGAAGATATCGGGTGTCCACATGTGAAAGGGAGCCACCCCCAGCTTGAAGCCGATGCCGACAACGATGAGGGCGAAGCCCACCACGGCCAGGACGGCGGGCCCGCCGGGAGCGGCGAACCGGGCCCCGATTCCGGAAAATTCCATGGTGCCGTAACTGTTGTAGACCAGGGCCATGCCGAAGATCAGAAAAGAGGCGGAGACCGCAGCCAGAATCAGGTACTTGATTCCGGCCTCGGTGCTGCGGTCGCTCTTCCGCTCATAGGCAATCATGGGATACAGAGCGACGCTCAAAAGCTCGAGCCCTAGAAAAAAAGAGATGAAATGGGTGCTCGCCGCAAGGACTGCGGAGCCCAGGGTGGCCAGCAGCAGAAGGATATAGAATTCTTCCCGGATCACCTCCCGTTTCTTGAGATGGTCATAGGAAAGTACGGCCACGGCCAGGCTCGCGGCCACGATCAGGCCGGTGTAGAAGAAGGCGTAGGAATCCAGGGCGATCAGAGGCGTGGTCTGTTGGGGGAGGCGCGGAAACACCCCGAAAAGCGCCAGAAAGGCGGCCGCCAGCCCCACGATGGTGAGCCCGAGGGTGAGCCCGTGGTGTCGGCGCCAGGCGATGGCCAGCATGACGACCACCGGCGTCCCGCCCAGGATGAGGAAAGGCAGCAAGGCGATCAGATCCGCTCCCGTCATCATAACTTGGGTACCTCGTTTGGAGGAAGTGTCGCCGGGCTCCCCGCCGGTTGGCTCATCTGGACATTTTCCCTGATGTGAGTGAGGCCCTGGCGGGCCGTGTGCAGAAGGGGCCAGGGATAAAAACCCAGCCAGACAATGACCGCCACCATGGCGGCAGAGGCGGCGATTTCCCGAAGCGAGAGATCGATAATTTTTTCGTCGCTCCTCTTCTGTCCGAACAGGGCGCGCTGCACCATCCAGAGGGCGTAGATGGTGGCCACCACGAAACCGAGGGCGGCAAACGCCGTCATGATCACGCTCACCCGATAGGTCCCGTAGAGCACCAGAAACTCGCCGATGAAGTTGCCCAGACCGGGGAGCCCCAGCGAAGCGAGTCCGAAGAAGAGCATCGTCCCGCCGAAGCGAGGAATCCCGGTCCACAGCCCGCCCATGCGGTCGAGATCACGGGTGTGGAGCCGCTCCTGAAGGGCCCCCACCAGAAAGAACAGCGCACCGGTGCTCACCCCGTGGCAGACGATCTGCACCACCACCCCCTGGAGAGCCAACTCGTTCCAGGCGAACACCCCCAGTAGGACGAACCCCATATGGCTGACGGAAGTGTAGGCCACCAGCCGTTTGAGATCGGTCTGGGCAAAAGCGAGAACCGCTCCGTAGAGGATGCCGAGAACGCCCACCGCCATCAAGCCGGTGGAAAAGGTGTGGGCCGCTGCGGGAAAGAGGGGCACGGCAAAGCGGAGCAGACCGTAGGCCCCGGTTTTGAGCAACAGCCCAGCCAGGATGATGCTGCCGGCAGTGGGGGCCTCGGTGTGGGCATCCGGAAGCCAAGTGTGGAAGAAGAAGGACGGAAGCTTGACCAGAAAGGCGGCAAGAAATCCCGCGAACAGCCATCGGCCCATGGCGCCGGCAAAGTGGGTTCCCAGGAGCGCCGTGTAGTCGAAGGTGTAATGGCCGGTGTTCTGGCCATGAACGAAATAGAGGCCAAGGATGGCCGCCAGCATGAGGAGGCCGCTCATCTGGGTGAAGAGGAAAAACTTCACCGAGGCGTAGTACCTGTTTTCATGGCCCCAGATGGAGATGATGAAGTACATCGGCACCAGCATCAACTCCCAGAAGAGATAGAACAGGAAGAGATCGAGAGCGGTGAACACCCCGACGACTCCGGCCAGGCACCAGAGCAGGTTGAAGTGGAAAAAGCCCGTTCGCTCTTTGATCTCGGTCCAGGTGGAGGCCACGGCCATGAGGCCCAGAAAGCCGGTGAGTATGATGAGAATCAGGCTGAGGCCGTCCACCCCCAGGTGGAACCCGATGCCGAGCTGAGGAATCCACTTGGCCTGATATTGGATCAGCCATCTGCTGCCGCTCGTGGGACCGATGAAATGGCCGGCCCACAGGAAAAGGACCAGGGCCAGATCGGCACTGATGGCGGCCAGGGAAATGACCGCGGGCCATTTCCGGCCCAATCGTCCCGCTGGAAGGGCGAGCAGGCCGCCGATGAGAAGGATGACGATGAGCCAGGTCAGGATCATGTGAACACCGCTATGCCTATGGTCATGATGGCGCCCAGGGCGATGCCCATGGCATACCATCGCATTTTTCCAGACTGGGTGCTGCTCAGAACTCCGTAAGCGAGTCGGTTGAGCCAGGCGATGGCTCGATAGACGAGATCGATTACATCCTTTCTGTTGAGGCGGGCCACCGCCGCAAAGGGCCGGACCAGGAACGTATTATAGACCCAGTCGAATCCCCAGCCGGAAAACCAGTACCGATGCAGGAGATCCCCCCAGGTGGCCCCCACCAGAGAGCGCACCAGGGCCGGCCGCCGCAGGAAAAAGAAATATGCTACATAAACTCCTCCAAACGATACTGCCGAAGCGACGGCCTTCAAAAAGAAATCGGTCGCCATGCCCACGTGACCGGGCAGGGGCGGCAGGGTGGCGTGGGCACCGCTCAGCATGGCGGGCAGATCAATGTATCCACCCCCCACGGAAAGGGCCGCCAGCACCACCAGGGGGATGTGCATGGCAAGACCCGGTTTTTTATTGATCTGGGCCTTGGCTTCTCCGAAAAAGGTAATAAAGACCATGCGGAACGAGTAGATGGAGGTGAGCAGGGCCCCCACCAGTCCGACCAGATAGAGCCAGAGGGCGCCCTGGGCAGAAGTCAGGGCCTGGACCAGAATGAGGTCCTTGCTGTAAAAGCCGGCGGTGACCAGGGGCAGCGCCGCCAGAGAACTGGCCCCGATCAGGAAAGTCCAGAAGGTCAGCGGGATCTGTTTGCGCAGCCCCCCCATCTTGAACATGTTGTGCTCGTGATTCAGGCCGTGGATGATCACCCCGGCGCCGAGGAAGAGCAGGGCCTTGAAAAAGGCGTGGGTCATGAAGTGAAAGATGGCGGCCGACCAGGCCCCCACGCCTAAGGCAAGGAACATGTAGCCGATCTGACTGATGGTGGAATAGGCCAGGACCCGTTTGATATCCCATTGGGTGATGGCGCTGAATCCCGAGAGCAAAAGAGTCAAGGCGCCGAGGGCCGCCACCGCGTACTGCACCACCGGTGCAAGAGAGAAGAGCACGTGGGTGCGGGCGATGAGATAGACGCCGGCCGTCACCATGGTGGCGGCATGGATCAGGGCGCTCACCGGAGTGGGACCGGCCATGGCGTCGGGAAGCCAGGTCTGGAGCGGCAGTTGGGCGGATTTCCCGAGGGCTCCGCCCAGGAGCAGGGCGGCGGCGGCCACTGCCAAGGTCGAACCAGTCGGCCACTGGGCTGCGGCGCGGGTCATCAGCCCCTGGATGTCGGTGGTGCCCAGATGGGTGAACAACAGAAAAAGGCCGATGGCCATGGCGGTGTCGCCGACGCGGGTCACGATGAAGGCCTTGCGGGCGGCCCGGCCGTTGGCCGGATCGCTATACCAGAACCCGATCAGGAGGTAGCTGCAGAGCCCCACCCCTTCCCAGCCGAGGTAGAGGAAAAGCAGGTCGCTCGACAGCACCAGAATGAGCATGGAGCTCACGAACAGGTTCATGTAGGCAAAGAACCGGCTGTAGCCTTCTTCTTCCAGCATGAACTCCGTGGAATAAAGATGGATCAAAAAACCCACCCAGGTGACCACCAGCATCATGACGGTGGAAAGGCCGTCGAGGTACAAAGAGATGCCGGGGGTAAAGCCGGCCACGTTCAGCCACTGCCAGGCGCGGTAGGTCGTCGGGCCCTGGGAGCCGGCAGCATATGAGAAACCAACCCACGTCGCCGTGATGGCGGCAATGCCCACCGACCCGGCTCCGACCAGCCCCGCGGCCTGTTTCGGCAGCCGGGAACCGGCCAGGGCCAGGATCAGAAATCCGGCCAGCGGGGCCGCCGGTATCAGCCAGATCCATGCTCCCATATTACCCCCTCATCCTGCTGACCCGATCGCCGTCCAGGCTCTTGGTCTGGCTCTGGATGGAGATGATGAGCGCGAGCCCCACCGAAACCTCTGCTGCCGCCATGGCCAGGACCATCAGAAACATCACCTGGCCGTCCGGCTGGCCCCAGCGGGAACCGGCCAAGACAAAGGCGAGGCCCGACGCGTTGATCATTACTTCCACGGACATCAGAATGAAAATAAGATTGCGGCGCACCAGCACACCGGCGAGCCCCAAGGCAAAGAGGATCCCGGCCAGGATCAGTCCGTGCTGCACGATAATCGGCGCCATCAGGATTTTCCTCCCCTACCGGCAGTCCGGCCGTCGCGACGGCCGAGGTGCAGGGCACCCACCAGGCCGGCCAGCAGCAGCATGGAGGCCAGTTCCACCGCCAGCACATAAGGGCCGTACAGGGCGATGCCCACCTGTTTGGGCAATACCGGCCCGATGGCGTGGGCGGAACCGGTTCCTCGAACCAGCACGTAAAGAAATTCGCCGAGCAGGACGGCGACCAGGACCACCGGTCCCAGCCAAAATTCTTCGGTCAGCCAGTGTTTTTCCTCTGCGGCCGATTCCGGGCCGAGGTTGAGCAGCATGATGGCAAAGACAAAAAATACCATGATCGCCCCGGCGTAAATGATCACCTCGAGGGCGGCCACAAAGTAGGCCCCCAGCAGGAAGAAGATGACCGCCACCGCCAGGAGCGAAACGATCAAATAGAGCAGGGCATGCACCGCATTGGCGCGGGTGATCATCATCAGGGTCGCCACCACGGCTACTACCGCCGCGATATAGAAGGTGATAAGCATTAGTCAACTCCCTTAGATGTATTCGCCGAACCGCGAATGCATCGGTTCCGTGTTCTGTTTTCAGAAAATTCACTTAAAACTTAAAACTGAACACTGAAAACTCTTGTCAAAAGACGGTTTCTGTCTTTTGACAAGTCACGGCATTAGGCTATGAATATCCACCGGCGGAGCCTCGTTTTCCGCCTCTCCCTTGTCCTTGTCCTTGAGGGCCAGCCCCGCCACCCGATAGAAGTTGTAATCGTGGTACTTCCCCACCCCATCGATCATCAGGTCCTCCTTTTCATAGACCAGATGCTGCCGCTCGTATTCGCACATTTCGAAGTCGGGGGTGAGTTGGATGGCATAGGTGGGGCAGGCATCCTCGCAGAACCCGCAGAAAATGCAGCGGGAAAAGTTGATGCGGAAGAATTCGGGGTAACGGCGGCCGTCTTCCCGTTCCGCGGCCTGGAGGGCGATGCAGTCCACCGGGCAGGCCACGGCGCAGAGATAGCAGGCCACGCACCGCTCCTCGCCGTCGGGATCCCGGGAAAGGATGATGCGTCCGCGCCAGCGGGGCGGGAAGTATTGTGTTTCGTCCGGGTACTGGTAGGTTTCCCGCCTCCGGAAAGTGTGGAGGAAAACCAGCCACAGGGTGCGCAATATACTGAGCATAGGGCCTCCCTGATCACCTCATTGCCAGCAGGACGCCGCCGGTCCCCATCAGGTTCAACAGAGCCAGGGGCAGCATCACCTTCCAGCCATAAGCCATCAGTTGGTCATACCTGGGCCGGGGCAGGGCGGCCCGCATGAGGATGAACAGAAGGATGAAGAAAAAGGTCTTGATCAAAAACCAGACGATGGGCGGCAGCCAGGGCCCCAGCCATCCCCCGAAGAACAGGGTTACCATGAGGGCGGAGATGAGAGTGATGCCCACATACTCGCCCACAAAAAACAGGCCGAATTTCATTCCCGAATATTCGGAATGGTAACCGGCCACGAGCTCGCTTTCCGCCTCCGGCAAATCGAAAGGCAGCCGGTGAGACAGGGCGATGCCGGCGATGAAAAAGACCACCATCCCGACAAACTGCGGCCCGCAGAACCACAGCCCCCTTTGGGCTTGCACGATGTCCGTCAAATTAAAGGAATCCGCCTGCATCACCACCCCCATGAGAGAAAGCCCCATGAATACTTCGTAGCTCAGCATCTGGGCCGCGGCCCGCAGCCCTCCCAGAAGCGAGTACTTGTTGTTGGAGGACCAGCCGGCCAGGGCGGTGCCATAAATCGCCATGGAGGACACCGCCAGGAAAAACAGCAGACCGATGTTGAGGTTCACCACCGCGATGGAAGGGGTAAAGGGGACCACGGCAAAAGAAAGGAGCAAGGTCGTGATCACGATGGTGGAGGCCAAGACAAAGACCGGCTTGTCGGCAAACGGGGGAATCCAGTCTTCCTTGGTGAAGAGCTTGAGGACGTCGGCCACTATCTGAAGAAGGCCGAATGGTCCCGCCCGGTTAGGTCCGTACCGGTCCTGCCAGAGCCCCAGGAGTCTTCTCTCCAGCCAGACGAGAAGGGCGGCCACCAGCAAAATTGAGACAAAGGTGACTATGACGATGGCAAAATGCCTCACGGTCTCACTCATGGGGGAACCTCCGAATGGTGCCTTTTGCAGGGAGGACCAGACCTTCCAAATCGGGCAGCCCCGCGGGCAGGCCTGCAAGCCCCGGCGGCAGCGCCCCCTTCAATTTCACCGGCAGCCGGCGTGCGGTCTCGGCAAGTCCCACTTCCACCTCCTCGCCCTCATTCACTTTGAGTCTCTCGGCATCTTCAGGACGGAGGGCCACATAAGGTGCAGGCACCAGTTCCTTGATCCCGGGAGCCAGAACGCTCAATTCCTCGGAACCGAAAATGTGGAAGAGAGGGACAAAGAGCCAGGCTGCCGGGTCGGGTCGGAAGGGTTCCGGTGCGGGCCGATGATACTTCACCTCTCCGGCCGGCGCCGGGTCAAGCAGACGCCGCCCGGGATCGCCCCCCAGCAGACGCCCGGCCACCTCCCGCTGGTATTTGGTAAGCGCTTGGACCGAGTTCCACCCGGGGGCCCAGTAGCGGTTGATGAGGGCGGCAGGGGGCACCCCCTCATAGCCCTCCATGGAGAAGACAAGAGGAGAATCGGAGTCGGCGGGCGGTGGGGGCTCGTGCACTGAAACATCGGCGTGCATCGCTGTCCGACCGCTGTACCGGGGAGGCTGCCGCGGAATCTCCAGCCCCCGGATGCGGAAGTCGGGACCGGGGGCGGCTCCGACCAGGGGCTGGAACACAGACAGCTCTTGGGCTAGGGCGTCCAATACCTGGTCTATTTTCCGCCAGCTCTTGGTCGGGCTGCGGCCGGATGCGACCAGCAGCTCCCGGAGCCAGCGCCAGCCCTCCCGCACCTCGCCTTCGGGGGGGCAGACCTTGTAGAACCGTTGCCCTCGCCCTTCGTTGTTGACCAGTGTGCCGTCCGTTTCGGCAAAGGTGGCTGCCGGCAGCACCACCTCCGCCTGATCTGCGGTCCTGCTCCGACAGTGGTCAAGAACCACCACATGCTCAAAGGCCGAAAGAAGCCGGTCGACCCACGGCCCTTCCGCTCTGCGGTAGAGGTCGTTTTCGAGGATGACGATCGTATCGGCTTTTCCGTCTTCGGTGGCGCCCATGGCCTCTTCGAGGCTTTTGGCGTCCATCAAGGCCAGACCCATGCTGTTGACTTCGGGAACGGTCAAAAAGAGCCCTGCTCCCGACTTGGCCTTGCCCAAGGCACATGCAACGTTGGCCGCGGCTCGGATAATCGAATCGCTGCCTCCGCCGGTGCCGGCAACGACCAGGGGCCGTTTGGCCTGCTGAAGAGCGCGGGCGATGAGGCGGGCCAGTTCCGATTCCGTACCATCCGGGGAATCGGGTTCGCCTTTCTCGTTTCGGGAGCGGGAGGAATCGGCCTGATCGGCCTGAACACCAGGGGCCTCGGGGTCGATCTCCCGGGCAACCAAGAAGCCAAGGCGGGCGATATCCTGGGGCGCGGCGCGATAGGTAGCGGCGGCGATGGCGTCAAGCTTGGTGTCGGCACAGGAGGCGATGAAAAGTGGGCCTTTCTCCTCCTGGATCACTTCGCGCATGGGGGCATCGTCCCAGAGGGGAATCTTGAGCTTGACCACCTCTTCCTTGGGCTTTTCCAGCACCGCCTGCCGAAGGGCCAGATCGAGCATGGGCGCAGTGTTGGTC
>JARRJE010000024.1:0-10588 GCA_037379765.1 Deltaproteobacteria bacterium | reverse complement strand
GGCATCCCGCTCTTCGGCGGCGATCTCGATCCCGTTGAGAACGGCGGCGATCTCCTCCCGGCTGTAGCTGGTGCCCAGCAGGTCGTTGGTGCGGGAAATCCGCAGGGCGAGCTCCGGCGGCTCCGGGATCCCTTCCTGCCGGTCGATGCCGCCGGGCACGGCGGTGGCGCCGGCGATCTCCACCAGCAGTCGGGCCGCCCGCTCCAGGGCCTTGACCGTGCCCTGGGGATCGACCCCGCGTTCGAAGCGGTAGGAGGCCTCGGTGCCCATTTTCAAGGCACGAGCGGTGCGGCGGACGCTCACCGGGTCGAAGCAGGCGCTTTCAAGCAGCACCCGGGTGGTGTTCGGGCCCACTTCGGAATTGGCCCCGCCCATCACCCCGGCCACGGCCACCGGTTTTTCAGCGTCGCAGATGAGAAGCATCTCCGGGTCGAGAGTCCGCTCCTGGCCGTCGAGGGTGGTGATCGCCTCCCCCGGCTGGGGTTTGCGCACCACGATGCGGCCGCCGGCGAGGCGATCGAAATCGAAGGCATGAAGGGGCTGGCCGTATTCGAGCATCACGAAGTTGGTGACGTCCACCACATTGTTGATGGGCCGCACCCCGACCGCCAGCAGCTGCCGCCGCAACCACCACGGCGAAGGACCGATGGCAACATCGGTCAGGAGCCGTGCCGCGTAGCGCGGGCAGGCGGCAAAATCCCGGACCTCCACCTCGAAGGGCAGGTCCCGACCGTCGAGTTCGGGCAGGTCGGCCTCGGTGATGGGCGGGGTCACCTTCCTGCCGGTGAAGCCCCCGGTTTCCCGGGCGATGCCGAGGACGCTCGCGCAATCGGGCCGGTTGGGAGTGAGGTCCACCTCCACGAGGGTATCCCGCAACCCCAAGGCGTCGACGAGCAAGGCGCCGCTTTCGAGCGTATCCGGCAGCTCCATGATGCCGTCGGCCTCACGCTCACCTCGAGCTCCTTGGCCGAACAGAGCATGCCCTGGGATTCGACGCCGCGCAGCTTGGCCTTCTTGATGACAAGGCCCGAAGGGAGCCGGGCCCCGGGCAGGGCCACGGCGGTGGTGAGGCCGGCGCGCACGTTGGGGGCGCCGCAGACGATCTGCTTTTCCTCGTCGCCCACCGCCACCTTACAGACGGTGAGCTTGTCGGCATTGGGATGGCGCTCGATGGCGAGCACCTTGGCGACTTTGATGTCGGAAAGATCGGCAAACAGCTCCTGGACCGAATCCACCTCCAGGCCGGCCATGGTCAGCCGGTCGGCCACCTCGGCGGCCGTGAGGCCGGGATCGATATACTGTTTGAGCCAACTGATGGTGAATTTCATGTCAAAATGGATGATTCACACAGGCGCGAATGCATCAGTGTTCCGGGTTCGGTTTTCTGTTTTTCAGAAAAATACTTACTGCGATTGAGCCTCGAGCACTCTTGCAAACAGCCATTCTGGTTTCCGCCGCAGAGATCACAGAGGAAATAAAATCTTTTCAAAGAATAACCTCTGTGATCTCTGTGATCTCTGTGGTCAATTCCGGCTTTTTGGTTCATAACTGGGCCAGGAAGCGCAGGTCGTTTTCGTAGAACAGGCGGATGTCGTTGATGCCGTATTTGAGCATGGCGATCCGCTCCACCCCGATGCCGAAGGCGAAGCCGCTGTACTCCTCGGGATCGTAGCCCACCGCCTTGAACACCTCGGGGTCGACCATCCCCGCCCCCAGGATCTCGAGCCAACCCGTCTCCTTGCACACCCGACACCCCTTGCCGCCGCACATCACGCAGGCGATATCCACCTCGGCGCTCGGCTCGGTGAAGGGGAAGAAACTCGGCCGGAAACGGACGGCCATCTCTTTGCCGAACATGCGGGCTATGAAGATTTTGAGCACCCCCTTGAGATCGGCAAATGAGACCCTCCGGTCCACGAGCAAGCCTTCCACCTGGTGGAACATGGGAGTGTGGGTGATGTCGGAGTCGCAGCGGTAGACCTTGCCCGGAGCGATTATCCGCAGGGGCGGCCGCTCCTTTTCCATGGTCCGAATCTGCACCGGCGAGGTATGGGTGCGGAGCAGCAGGGAGTCGTTGATGTAAAAGGTGTCGTGCATGTCCCGCGCCGGATGGTGGGGCGGGATGTTGAGGGCCTCGAAGTTGTAATAGTCCATCTCCACGTCGGGCCCTTCGGCCACGGCGAAGCCGAGCCCCGCGAAGACGGCGCATACCTCCTCCATGACCTGAGTCACCGGGTGCAGGCGGCCGAAGGGAATCAGCCGGCCGGGCAGGGTGAGGTCTTCTCCGGCCTCGCCGCCGGCGGCTCCGGCCTGTTCCTCCAGTTCCTGGCGCTTGGCCTCAAAAGCTGTCTCCAACTCCTGCCGGACCTCGTTGGCCAGCTTGCCCAGGCGCGGCCGCTCCTCGGGCGCCGCCTGGCCCAGCCCGCGCATGAGCAGGGTGAGCTGCCCCTTGCGCCCCAGGTACTTGATGCGGAAGCCTTCCAGCTCCCCGGCCTTGCTGAACGCCGCCAGGGCGGCCAAGGCCTCTGCCTTCAGGCGAAGAAGTTCTTCTTCCATGGGAGGGGAGAAGCCGGGATCAGGAAAGCTTGTCGGAAGCCAGCTTGACGATTTGGGCGAAGGCCTTGGGATCGAAAATGGCGATGTTGGCAAGCACCTTGCGGTCCAGTTTGACATCGGCCTTTTTCAGGCCGCCCATCAGTTTGCTGTAGGATACCCCTGCCTGCTTGGCAGCGGCATTGATCCGGGCGATCCACAATTTACGGAAATCGCGTTTGCGGGCCCGCCGGTCACGATAGGCATAAGACAAAGCCCGGTCCACCGCCTCGACGGCGCTCCGATACAGACGATGACGGCCGCCGCGGTAACCGCTGGCCATCTTGAGAATCTTGTTTCTGCGCCGACGCGCCTTGAAACCACGTTTTACCCTCGACATCGGTCAATCTCCTCAATGCTTGACGTACTGACCCGCTTAATTGCAACTGCCGGATCGTTCATCGACAAATAAGAATTGGAAATGGCCCTGCAGCGGATGCCGTGCCAGTTCATATATAGGGGACCAGCCGCCGGGTCCCTTTCAGGTTGGCGCTGTCCACCAGGTCGCCCTTGCGCAGGTTTCTTTTCCGCTTGGTGCTCTTCTTTGTCAGAATATGGCTGGTGAAGGCCTTGTTACGGACGATCTTCCCCGAGCCGGTCATCTTGAACCGCTTGGCCGCCCCGCGGTTGGTTTTCATCTTCGGCATGGCTTTTCTCCCGGTATCTCTTGATGAATTCGTATAAAAAATAAAAAGGCGGCCTTCCACCGGGGAAGACGCCATTAGCTCTAGCCGGCAGCAGGGCTTGGCCAGTGCCCGGTCATCCGGTTATCGAAAAAGGTTCGCCCCGAAGGGCCTGCCAATCGCGTCGGTCCGCAGGCGGTGGCCGATCAGCCCTTTGCCCCCACCATCATGGTCATCTGCCGACCCTCCATTTTCGGGGGCTGAATGACCGTGGCCACGTCCTCGAGGTCTTCGGCAAGGCGATTGAGCACCTCGACACCGATGGTATCGGCATAGATGATCTCGCGGCCCCGGAAGCGGAGGGTGATCTTGACCCGGTTTTTCTGCTCCAGAAACTTGCGAACCTTCTTGAGCTTGAAATCGAGGTCGTGTTTTTCGGTCTTGGGCCGAAGCTTGATCTCCTTGACCTCGACCACCGACTGTTTCTTCTTGGCCTCCTGCTGCTTCTTGCTCTGCTCGTAACGGTACTTGCCGTAATCCATGATCCGGCAGACCGGCGGTTTGGCAGTGGGCGATACCTCCACCAGGTCGAGACCGGCCTCCTCGGCAATGGCCAACGCCTGACGCGGGTGCATGATCCCCATCTGATTGCCGTTCTGATCGATCAGCCGGACCTCGTCGGCCCGAATCTGGCTGTTGATTCTGGCACGGACCTCCTGCGGGCCCTCGGGTCTTCTTTTGCCTTTAATATCCTACCTCCTCACGTGGTGGTTGCATCTGCCCCCCAAGTCGTTCCGACAAAATGTCATATAATAAAAGAATCATTCAGGATTGGCAAGCATTGCCGTTCCGTCCTGTTCGCATTCTCTGCGAACCAGACCGACAAAGTCTGAAACGCTCATGGCGGGCAGGTTCTTGCCGTTGCGCAGCCGGACGGTGACCTGCCCCGAGGCCACCTCGTTGTCGCCGATGATAAGCATGTAGGGAACCTTGGCGACCTGGGCCTCGCGGATCTTGTAGTTGAGCTTTTCGTTGCGGGTGTCGTTTTCCACCCGCACCCCGGCCGCCCGCAGCTCGTTGTAAACGGTCCGGGCGTACTCGAGCTGGGCGTCGGTGATGTTGAGAATTCGGGCCTGAACCGGGGCCAGCCACAAAGGAAAAGCGCCGGCATAATGCTCGATGAGCACCCCGAAGAACCGCTCCAGCGAGCCCATCAGCGCCCGGTGGATCATGATGGGCTGGTGCTCCTTGCCGTCCTCTCCAGTATAGCCGATGGCGAAGCGCTCCGGCAGGTTGAAGTCCACCTGGATGGTGGAGCACTGCCAGGAACGGTTCAGCACGTCCTTGATTTTGATGTCGATCTTGGGGCCGTAGAACACCCCCTCGCCGGGGTCGATCTCGTAGGCGAGCCCCTTTTTCTCCAGCGCCTGTTTGAGGGCGTCGGTGGCCTTCTGCCAGTGCTCGTCGCTGCCCACGTACTTTTCGGGCCGGGTGGAGAGATAGATGTCGTACTGATCGAAGCCGAAGGTCTGCAGAATATGGAGGTTGAGATCGAGAATGTTGAAGATCTCCTCCTCCAGCTGATCGGGGCGGCAGAAGATGTGGGCGTCGTCCTGGGTGAAGCCGCGCACCCGCAAAAGGCCGTGCAGCACCCCGGTGCGTTCGTAGCGGTAGACCGTTCCCAGCTCGCACCAGCGGATGGGGAACTCTCGGTAGCTGCGCTTGTTCGCCTTGTAGATGGCGATGTGGAAGGGGCAGTTCATCGGCTTGAGCTGATAGGTGACCTCTTCCACCTCCATGGGCGAGTACATGTTCTCGCCGTAAAAGTCGAGATGGCCGCTCGTCTTCCACAGATCGATCTTGGCGATATGAGGGGTGTAGAGCAGCTCGTAGCCGTGGCGGTAATGCTCTTCCTTCCAGTAGTCCTCGATCAGCCGGCGCATAAGCGCACCCTTGGGCTGCCAGAGGATAAGGCCGGGGCCCACCTGTTCCTGAATGGTGAACAGGCCCAGCTCCTTGCCGAGCTTGCGGTGGTCCCGCTTCTTGGCCTCCTCGAGCTGAAAGAGATAGCTCTTGAGCGCCTTGGGCTCGAAAAAGGCGGTCCCGTACAGGCGCTGGAGCATCGGGTTCTTTTCATCGCCCCGCCAGTAGGCGCCTGCGAGCTTGATGATTTTGAAGGCGCGGAGCCAGCCGGTGTGCGGCAGGTGCGGCCCGCGGCACAGGTCGGTGAATTCGCCCACCGTATAAAGAGAGACCGTCTCGGTTCCTGCAGCCAGCTCTTCAATCAGCTCCAGTTTGTAAGTCTGCCCCCTTTCCTTGAAGTAGGCGGCGGCTTCGGCGACCGGTACCGTCCTGCGGGTGAAGGGGAGAGCGGCGGCGGCGATCTCCGCCATCCGTTCCTCGATGCGGGCGAAATCGTCCGGGGTAAAAGGCTCGGGGCGGTCGAAATCGTAATAAAAGCCGTCGGCAACTGCCGGGCCGATGGCCACTTTCACCTCCGGGCCGAAGAGGTCGACCACTGCCTGGGCCATGACGTGGGCGCAGCTGTGGCGCAGGATGTCCAGCCCCTCCGCCGAGTCGGTCGTAACCGGCTCGATCCGGTTGTCGGTCCTCACCGGGGTCGAAAGATCGACCGCAGCGCCGTTGAGCCGGCCGGCCAGGGTGCGCTTCCGCTCCTTTTTGGAGAGAAGGGCCTCAAAGGCCTCACCCACGGTAACGCCTTCCGGAAAGGCCTTCTTTTCTCCATCTTCGCGGGCGAGAAAAATCTCCGCCATGATCCTTTTCACCTTGTCTTGGCCAATCCACCGCTCGCCTGGGAGTCGTGCACCGACCGCTCGATTTCGCCTCGTGCCGCTTCCGGCCGGTCAGGCAGGAGGCATCGGCGCGAACAAAGAGGCTTCGCAAAGGAATGCCCCTGCGAAGCCTTTATCGAAACGCAAATATGCGGGATGTCCAGCTGGTAGGCACGGGCGGGGTCGAACCGCCGACCTCTACAGTGTCAGTGTAGCGCTCTCCCACTGAGCTACGCGCCTATTCGCAATCGGTGTCCGCTTCCCTTGCGGCAAGGGGACGGGACTATTTGGTCGAACGGCAACCGTTTACCAGCTATCACGACCGCTGTCAAGATTTTATCTGGAAAGAGATCCCGGGCTTCTTCGCTGTCGTTTTCCTGAAAATGAGGCCACCGACAATAGGATCGATTTTCCTACGGAACCCGCCTCCTGTCAACAGCGGATCACCCCAGCCCGCCCGAAAACCATTTAAAGCAAAAACTTGAGCCTACTCCAGGTGGGGTAAGCGTTCACAGGTGCCGTAGATTTGCACAAGCGCTCCCGCCCGCAATAGCAGCACTGTGCGGGCGGAAGCGATCATGCGAAGATGCGGTGCCTGTGGACGCTTAAGCTTCTCGACGGGTTTCGATGGCGCGGGACAGCGTCATTTCATCGGCATACTTGATGTCCATGCCCATGGGAATGCCGCAGGCCAGGCGCGTGACCCGGACGTCCGCCCCTTGCAGCCGCTTGGCGAGATAGGTTGCGGTGGCCTCGCCGGGCACCGTCGAGCTGGTGGCGATGAGAATCTCGGCGGTTTGCTGACGCCGAATGCGGGCCAACAGCTCGTCGACCCGGATTTCCCCCGGACCGATGCCGTCCATGGGCGAAAGCACACCATGCAGGATGTGGTACTGTCCCCGGAAGGTCCCGGTCTTCTCCACGGCCATGAGGTCGCCGGGCTCTTCGACCACGCAGATCAGCCGCGGATCGCGCCGGGAGTCCTGACAGATGCGGCAAGGATCGGTTTCCGAGAAGGCAAAGCAGTTGGAACACAACCGGATGGCGCCATGCAGCTCCGCCAGGTCGCGGGCCAGATTCTGGGCCTCGGCTGCGGGCCGCCGGAGAAGATGAAGGGCCAGGCGGGTGGCGGTTTTCTTACCGACCCCGGGCAGGCGGCTCAAATCGGCGATCAGCCGGGCCAGGGCCGGAGGAACGACATCCATGGCTCGCCGCTCTTAAAAGAGTCCGGGGATTTTGATGCCGCCGGTGAGCTTGGCCATCTCCTCCTGGGCCATCTCCTTGGCCTTGCGCATGGCGTCGTTCACCGCCGCCACCACCAGGTCCTGGAGCATCCCGGGATCACTGGGATCGATGACCTCGGGATCGATGGCAAGGGTGATGAGCTCGTTTTTGCCGTTCACCGTCGCCGAGACCATGCCGCCGCCGACGGTGGAAGTCACCTGATGCTCGGCCAGCTCCTCCTGCATCTTGCCCAGTTTTTCCTGGAACTGCTGGGCCTGTTTCATGATCTGGTTCATATCCATAGACAACACCTCAGAAAAAAACGGTCTCCCTCAAAGCCTCCGAACCCTGGTGGGCGTAGCCCGTCGGCGGAGCGGCTTTTTGCGTGGTCGACAAAAAGAAAAACGGGGATTTCCCCCTTGATTACGTTCTACGGCGGAGTCCTCACTCCACTATAAATCGTTTTCCTTCACACCACCATCACTGCCGGCACGGCTGCGCGGGCCGGTGCGAATGTTCACCACCTGGCCGCCGAAGACATCCGCGGTCATTTGGACCAATGGATCACTGGCCAGGGCGCGTCGCTCCTCCTGGAGTTTGGCGGATTCCCCCTCCGGACCGGTGATGTTTTCGCCGCCGCGGACCTTGATCCGCACCTGCAGCTCCCGCTGGAAAAAATCCTGTGCGTATTCGGTGAGCACCTTCAGGTTGTCCTTCTCCTGAAGCATCTTGCAGTCGGCCTGAGCATCGAACTTGATCAGCAGCCGCCCTTCGTCCTCCCGTTGGCCGATGCTCATCCCCAGGGCGTGGGCCATCCACCGTTTGCGCTCCTTGATGTAGCCGAGGAATTCCTCCCAGTGCCGGCGGACGTCCTTGCCTGCCGCGGCGGTCAGGCCGGCAGACGGAGCGGCCGGCCGTCGTTCCTCGCCGGTCTCCTCCTGCCGAGCGGATGGGGCCGGCCGGGATGCCGCTGCCTGAAACTGCTGTTTCTCCTGGACAGGCGCCCTTCCCCCGGATGCTGGATCCGCGGGCGTGGAAGGACCGCTTTCATATACAGGCTGTCCGTCGCTGAGCGCAGCATGGGGAAGCTCTGCGTCGCTCCCAGTCGGCAGGCCGGTCTGCCGCAGCAGGTCGTCCACCTTTTCGAGCAAGGCCGCCACCGGCACTACCTGCCCGGCCCGAGTAATTTTAATCAAGGTCATCTCCAGCGCCAGACGGGGATGGGAGGAAGAGTGCATCTCCTCGACCCCCTGCAGCAGAAGCTGAAAATGGCGGTAGAGGACGTCGATGCCGATCCCGGCGGTGAGCTCCTACATAATGGCGAGCTCCTCGGCCGGCACATCGAGCAGCTCTCGAGCCTGAGGATTGACCTGACAGACCAGCAGCCCCCGGAAATAGTCGAGCAGGTCGTTGGCGAAACGCTTGAGATCGAGCCCCGCGGCATAGCGACTTTCAAGCAGCTCCAGACTGCCTCGCAGATCGCCCGCAAGAAGGGCCCGGGCCAGATCTTCGAAGAGCTGCCGATCCACCACCCCGAGCACCTGCATCACGTCGGCATCGGAGATCTCCGCACCGCCGAAGGAAAAAATCTGGTCGAGCAGGCTCAATCCGTCGCGGACGCTGCCGTCCGCCTCGCGGACGATGAGGGCAAGAGCTTCGTCCGAGATGGTCACCCCTTCCGCCGTGGCGATTTTTTTAAAGAAAGCGAGCAGCTCGGCAAAGGGCACCCGCTTCAGTTCGTACCGCTGGCACCGAGAGAGGATGGTGATGGGGATCTTGTGCAGCTCGGTGGTGGCGAACATGAAATAGACATGCGCCGGCGGCTCCTCCAAAGTCTTCAGCAGAGCGTTGAAGGCCTCGGTAGTGAGCATGTGCACTTCATCGATGATGATGATCTTGAAGCGGGCCTTGCTCGGAAAGAAGCGGATGTTCTCCTTGAGCTCGCGGATCTCCTGAATGCCCCGGTTGGAAGCGCCGTCGATCTCGTGCAGGTCGACGGCGGTGCCGGCGGCGATCTCCAGGCAGGAATCGCAGCGGCCGCAGGGCGTCTCAGTGGGGCCTTCGGCGCAATTCAGGGCCTTGGCCATGATCCGGGCCAGGGTGGTCTTGCCGGTGCCTCGCACGCCGCTGAAAAGCATGGCGTGCGCCACCCGCTTCTTGGCGAGGGCATTGCGGAGAGTGCGGACTACCGGCTGCTGGCCGACAACTTCGCTGAAATCTTGAGGGCGCCACTTGCGGGCGAGAACGAGGTAGGACATCGCGTGCGGACCGGAAAGAGGGGATCGGGGCGACTACAACCTACATCATATATACTGGAAAGCCGGAGTCTCGGCAACCGCCCGGTGACCGGCCAGCGGACAGCATTCAGCGACCAGCTTTGAGCTTTCAGCCTCCAGCTTTAAGGCCCATTGATTTTGGGATGGCTAAGCAAAAATCGTCAGATGCAAGGCGCGCAAGTCCCGAGGAACGAGGTGTACCCAAGTACGCCGCAGTGACGAGGAGGCGCAGCGCAACGCAGCAGCTGGCGACTTTTTGCGACGCCATCAAAAAAATGATAGCCAGGCACCCCTGCGGCACACAAAGGGGATCGCTACCGCTGCTTCCTCCCGGACCTGACGGAGTTCGCGAGCCTTCGTTGCGCAGGACCCGGCTATCAAACTTGGGACCTGTGAGAATGGGACGTTCTTTGAGCCCCATCCCCGGTTGTCATCAAACACTGGCGGAGAGGGGGGGATTCGAACCCCCGGTACGTTGCCGTACACACGATTTCCAGTCGTGCACCTTCGGCCTCTCGGTCACCTCTCCGAAGTTCAGCTTTAATCGGAAACGGAACGATCTTCGGGGATCTTTATCCCCTTTGATCAGTCACTCCGAAGAGCTGCACGGCAGGCCGCAAGCGCTGCCGCTCGACACTCTACAATCAAATATCGTTCTTTCAAAGAACAAATAAACAAACTGCCGAAAAAGAATTCAAATGGCGGAGAGGGTGGGATTCGAACCCACGGTCCCGGTCACCCGGAACAGACGATTTCGAGTCGCCCCCGTTATGACCACTTCGGTACCTCTCCGCTTGGAAACTTTCACAGCCGCCGCATCTCCTTTGTCATCAGCCTGTTCGCGTACATAAGTACAGCTCACAGACTTCTTCCTCGGATCTGCGGCACCTGTGAAAGTTTCCAAAATGAGCGGCTTCGTCCGCCTTTGCGCGATCGCTTCTGCCCGCATAGCTGGTGGCTATAGCGGGCTGTCGCTTGCGCGAATTTGACACCCCCGCCGCTAGCAGTAAATTCCGGCGGGCGGGAATGCTGAAGCATCAATTACAAAGCATGGCCCGGCGTCATCGCAAAAATAGCGATG
>JARRJE010000023.1:0-10861 GCA_037379765.1 Deltaproteobacteria bacterium | reverse complement strand
CGGATGGAGCCGCCGCCGATCTCGGTGCCGTTCAGGGCCAGATCGTAGGCCCGGCTGCGCAACCGGCCAGGATCGGTGTCGAGAAGCGCCAGATCCTCCTCCTTGGGGGCAGTAAAGGGATGGTGTACCGCCTGGTGCCGCTTTTCCTGATGATCGTACTCGAGTAATGGGAAATCGGTGACCCAGACGAAATTGAAGGTGTGATTGTCGATCAGCTTCAGCCGCCGTCCCAGCTCAAGGCGCAGCTCGGAAAGGGCCTGGTGGACCACAAAAGGCTGGTCGGCCACGAAAAAGAGCAGGTCGCCGGGGGCGGCGTCCAGGGCGGTGGCCATGGACGCCCGTTCCTCCTCTGTGAAGAACTTGGCGATGGGCGACTGCCACTCTCCGCTCTCCTTCACCTTCACCCAAGCCAGCCCTTTGGCCCCGTACTGGCCCACATAGGAGGTGAGGTCATCCAGGTCTTTGCGGGAGAAGTCGGCGCATCCCTTGGCGTTGATGCTCTTGACCATTCCCCCTTTAGCGGTGACGGTGCGGAAGACCTGGAAGCCGCATTCCCGGACGATCTCGGTCAGATCCACAAGCTCGAGGCCGAAGCGGGTATCCGGCTTGTCCGAGCCATAACGGGCCATGGCCTCGTCATTGGAGATGCGCGGAAACGGCGTGACGAGCTCAAGGTCCAAGGTGGTCTGAAACAGGCGGGCGATCATCCCCTCGGTGATCCGGAAGATGTCCTCTTCTTCCACGAAGGAGAGCTCCATGTCCACTTGGGTGAATTCCGGCTGGCGGTCTGCACGCAGATCCTCGTCCCGGAAGCACTTGACGATCTGGTAATAGCGCTCCATGCCCGCCACCATGAGCAGCTGCTTAAAGAGCTGGGCGACTGGGGCAGGGCATAAAACTTGCCGGGGTTGACCCGGCTCGGCACCAGGAAGTCGCGGGCTCCTTCCGGCGTGGAGCGGGTGAGCACCGGGGTTTCGATTTCAAGAAAATCCTGCTCGTTCAGAAAAGAGCGGATGGCCTGTGCCGCCTTATGACGCAAAACGAGGCTGTCTGCCATCCCCGGTCGGCGCAAGTCGAGATAGCGGTATTTGAGGCGGAGGTTCTCGGAGACCTCTCCCTCCTCATCCAAGGGAAAGGGCGGAGTCTGGCTGATGTTAAGAATGCGAAGCTCATCCACCATCACCTCGATGGCCCCGGTCTTGAGATTGGTGTTCTCCATGCCCTCAGGCCGGGGAGACACCGTGCCCCGGCAGGCGAGCACCCATTCGCTGCGGATAGCATGCGCCTTGGCGTGCACTTCCGGGTTGCGTTCGGGATTGAACACCACTTGGGTGAGGCCGCGCCGGTCGCGGAGATCAACGAAGATGACCCCTCCGTGATCCCGGCGTCGCAGCACCCAGCCCATCAAGGTGACCTTCTCCCCCACATCGGCTGCCCCGAGCTCGTTACAGGTGTGGCTCCGTTTCAATGCGCCCATTGATTCCATAGTGCCTGCGCTCCTTAAAAAACGTTCAGCAGCACCGCATCTGCGTCGTCATCGGCCCGTTCGCATACGCTAGTATAGTCTCACAGGCCTCTTCCTCGCATCTGCGGCACTACTCGTTTTTTAAGGCCGCAGATAGTTATATAGGTTTTTCGCCAGGATTGTTGTTTGGATGTTCTCTCAGAAAGTTCTAGAATTTGATCTTTTCCGCCACCGTCTCGCACCAGGCTCCCGCTTCTTCAGGCAGAGCGACGATCGTCTGTTCGCCGGTAGCCATTTCTTTCACCACCAGCTCGCACCGTTTGAGCTCTTCCTCACCCAGGATGAAGACGTAGCGCGCCTGGAGCTTGCCGGCCTGCTTCATCTGGCTCTTGAGGCTGCGGCCTTCATGGTCCATCATCGCCCGCACCCCCTTTCGCCTTAGCTGATCAAGGAGCCGAAAGGCAGCAGCAGAGGCTTCCTCCCCGAGAGCGGCCAGATAGACATCAATGGCCCTCTTCTCCTCCTCGGAGCCGAGCTGCTGGAGGAGAAGAACCAGCCGCTCCACCCCCATGGCAAAACCGATTCCCGGCAGCGCTGGGCCGCCGAGCTGGGCAACTAACCCATCGTTTCGGCCGCCCGCGCCCACTGCGCTCTGGGCCCCAAGGGCACCGCTCAGCAACTCGAAAGTGGTGCGGGTGTAATAATCGAGGCCCCGCACCATGAAGGGATTAACCCGGTAGGGAACGGCGAGAATGGACAGTCCCTCCTCAACAGCCGAGAAGTGGGTACGGCAGTCAGCACAAAGATGATCGAAAATGGAAGGGGCCTCCCGATAGGCTTCCCGGCAGCGGTCCTTCTTGCAGTCAAGCACCCGCAAGGGGTTGGTGTCGCTCCGGCGAACGCAGTCATCGCAAAAGTCCCCGAGCCGCGCCTTGACATAGTCTACCAGGTTCTCCTTAAACCGGGGCCGGCACTGGGAACAGCCCAGGGAATTGATTTCCAGGCTTGCCGATAGACCCAGCTCCGTGAGCAACAGCCAGGCCATGGCCATGAGCTCAGCATCCAAACGGGGATGTTCGGAGCCGACCGCCTCCACGCTCAGTTGATGAAATTGTCGCAGCCGGCCTTTCTGGGGCCGCTCGTGGCGGAACATGGGGCCGATTGTATAAAGGCGGTTGACCGGCTGGCGCACATGCAGGCCGTGCTCGATGAAAGCCCGCAGCACCGAGGCGGTGCCCTCCGGCCGCAAGGTGATCGATTCACCGTTACGGTCAGTAAAAGTATACATCTCCTTTTCGACAATGTCGGTGGCTTCCCCGATGGAGCGGGCGAACAGCTCGGTCTTCTCAATGAGGGGGATCTTGATCTCCGCGAACCCGAATCGATGGAAAACTTCCCGGGCGGTTGCCTCGATCCGCTGCCAGGTGCCTGCTTCTTCAGGCAGAATGTCTTTGAAGCCTTTGAGGGCCTTGATGCTCACGCCGAAAGCTCCGATGGTGTCGAAATGGGCTGATGGAAAAGGCAGCGAAAGGTTGCCGTCAAGCCGGCAGGCTGTTTCTTGTACCCGCAGCCTATACCAAGCGGCAACCGAATCAAAAAGATACCGACTCTATTCCAGTTGACCTGAAAAGTCAAGCGGATGGAGAATGAGAAGTCGATAGGCACTACGACACCAATCAGTTAGTGGCAGGAGCCCAGCAGGCTGATGTGATCCATCTTGAGACAGCGGTCCATAATTACGGTGAGCCCGGCCTGGCGAGCCATGAGAGCTGCCTCCTCGTGGACGATGCCCTCCTGCATCCAGACCACTCGGGCGCCGATGGCAATGGCAGCATTGACGATCGCCGGGACATCGGCCGCGCGCCGGAAGATATTCACGATCTCTATCGGCGTCGGAATCGCCGCAAGATGGGGATAGCAAGGAAGGCCGAGGAGATGATCATGGCCAGGGTTTACCGGGATGACCGAATAGCCCGCGGAAAGAAGATACCGGGCGACTTGGTGGCTGGGCCGATTTTTCTTGGGGGAGAGGCCGACAATGGCAATGCGCCGATACTGTTCCAGGATGGCTGCAATTTCGGGCAGGGAAACGAGCATGGGGTGACCTCCTGGGTCGGTGGGCGGTGGGGGTACTTGCCTCAGGATAGGCGATGGACTAATATTGTTGATTTTAGAAGTTGCCAACGCGGCTTTTATTCAAACGCGGCTTTTATTCATTGGTACAAGAGGATGGCCATGTGTCAGATGAAAGTGCTGTTCGAAAAAGACGGTCGGCAGGAAACGATTCTGGAAAACGTCACCTTTCTAGAGAAGACCCCGGAGGGAATGCGGATCAGCACCCTCTTTGAAGAGCCCCGGCTGGTTCAGGGCGTCCTCAAGAGCATCGATTTTCTCGCCGGCAAGGTCACTCTGGTGAGGGATGAGGAGGCACTCCATGGCTGAGAAATCAGTGGCGGAGAAGCTGCGAATACTCCTGCCCCACTGGCTTGAGCATAACCATGGCCACCGGCACGAATTCGCCGACTGGGCGCAAGCCGCGCGAGAGGAGGGAGAGGATGAAGTCGCGGTCCTGATCGAGCAGGCCCTGGCTGCCATGCAGCAGACCGATGCGGCCCTCGCGGACGCCCTGGCCAAATGGCGGTCCCCTGGCTGGAAGCAGCCATCACCATCACGATTGATCTAAAAAAGTGCACCTGGACTTGTGCTGCGGGCGGAATAAGTGGCTAGATGTTTTTGGCCTGGCGACGTAAATCGGCAAAGGGATTTTCACCTCCAGTGCCGGTGCGGGTAGCCACCCGCAGCAGCCCATAGCTGTCCGGGTCTTCCCGGATCAGTCGGCGCCGTGCCTCGGAAATCCCGTGAGAGTCGTCCAGCAGGTTGTAAAAGTAAGAGTCGACCCCGAAGAATCCGTCGAGTAGATGGGCCAGGGTATGAAGAATTTTGCTCTCATAACCCTGGGACAGCTCCCGGAGCTGGTTCATGTGCGTCAATCCGGCTTCCTCGAGCTCGACGACCAGGTCGGCAGCCCGCCGCCGGTTTTCCGCCAATCCTGTTGTCAACCGGTTCCAGAAATCAGGATGTCGGGCTGAGCAGGAGGCCTCGGCCACGACCTGTGCCTCCTCATAACGGGCCAGGAGGTTGCGGGCGAAGAAGCGGAGTGCCTTCTGCTCGGCGACGGCGAAGGTTTTGCCTTCGATGAGAAGCTCGTGGATGTTGTTCATGGGGCGACCTGTCGATGATGGGTTTTTTCCGGCCAGCAGGGAAGACTGGTGATCTCCATGAAGCTGTCGACATGGTATTCGGCGGCAAGGGCCGGATTTTTGTAAGCGATGAGGCGCATACCGATGCTGGCGGTGTGCTCCCGGTCCACCGACGAGTCCCCGATGTAGAGCGCCTCGTCCACCGTGCAATGACAGTGGGCGAGAATCCGATGTAAAGCCTCCGGATGCGGCTTTGGCCGATCGACATCGCCGGCGGTGACCACCATCTCGAAATATTTCTCCAAGTCGAAAATCTTCAAGATCATTGACATGGTGGTGGTCCGGTTGGTACTGATGGCGGCAATGAGATCCGGCTGCAGCAGCTCGAGAAATTCTCGCAGGTCAGGCTCCATGCGCATGTATTCTAAGTAGCGCGTATAATCGACCTGTTGCCGATAGGCGTCCGCAGCCGAAAAGTTTTCGGGGTAATGGCGGAAGATGTGACGGACCGAATCCAGGACGTGGTGCATGTGCACGTACTCGACATCGGCGGCCGACATCGGTGGATGGCCGAAGTGAGTCAGGAGATGATTGTAATACTCCCGGTTGGCCTCTTTGGAGTCGAACATGACGCCATCGCAATCAAAAATGACGAGCTTGAGGGAGGACATCGGTTCTCCTGGGCGGCTGCCCTTATTCCGGCTGGGGACGATTATTGATAATTAATCGGCTCTCGGTAACGAAGGACAGATCGCTTTTTCCCGAGGACACCGAGGGCTGATGTTTTTTTGTGAGCTTTTCTTTTTACCGGAAGGGCGGAGGACCTGTCAAGGCGGAGTGGCCGGGGAGGTACGAGATGCAGCACAGCACAGATTTTCTGGTCATCGGCAGCGGGATCGCCGGACTTTCCTTTGCTCTGAAGGCAGCCCGGTTGGGGCAGGTGACCATCATCACCAAGAAGGCCCGGGTCGACACCGCCACCAACCTGGCCCAGGGCGGCATTGCGGCGGTGCTCTCCCCTGAGGATTCCTTCGCGGCGCATACTGAGGATACTCTGCGCGCCGGCGCTGGTCTTTGTCACGAAGAGATCGTCCGCCTGGTGGTGGAAAACGGCCCGACCCGGGTCAAGGAGCTGATGGCACTGGGAGTCGCTTTTCAGCGGCAAGGCGATCATGCGGTCCTTGACCTGGCACGGGAGGGAGGGCATTCCGCCCGTCGCATCGCCCATGCCAATGATCTTACCGGCCGGCAGATCGAGGAGGCGCTGCTGGCCCGAGTGGCGGCCGATCCTCGGATCACTATGCTCGAAAATCACCTGGCCGTCGATCTGCTGATCGGCTCCAAGGCGGGCGCCGCTCCCCCCCGGGAACCTGAGAATTTTGCCGATCGGTGCCTGGGCGCTTATGTCCTTGATCGGCAGACGGGAGTCATCGACACTTACCAGGCCCGAGTGACCGTGCTCTGTACCGGCGGCACCGGCAAGGTCTACCTGTATACCACCAATCCGGACATCGCCACCGGCGACGGCATCGCCATCGCCTATCGGGCCGGCGCTCGAGTCGCCAATCTGGAGTTTGTCCAGTTTCACCCCACTTGCCTCTACCATCCTAAGGTGCGGAATTTCCTCATCTCCGAGGCGGTCCGAGGAGAGGGGGCTCGGCTCGTCAACGAGCAGGGCCATCCCTTCATGCACAAGTACGACGAGCGGGGCGAGCTCGCCACCCGCGATACAGTGGCCCGAGCCATCGATGCCGAGTTGAAGGCGAGCGGGGACGACTGCGTCTATCTGGACATCAGTCATAAGCCAGCCGATTTCGTGAAGAATCGTTTCCCTCATATCTACCAGACTTGTCTCACCCTTGGCATCGATATGACTAAAGAGCCTATCCCGGTGGTGCCGGCGGCCCATTACATGTGTGGCGGTGTATTGACCGACCGCTGGGGTCGCACTTCCCTCGAAGACCTATATGCCCTTGGGGAGACGGCCTGCACCGGATTGCACGGGGCCAATCGCCTGGCAAGCAATTCGCTCCTCGAGGCGGTGGTTTTCGCTCACCAAGCCCACGAAAGGTGTGCCGCCGACTGGCGGGATTTGGCCGGCAGGAAGCTGCCCTCGGTTTCAGACTGGGACCCGGGCCCGGCAGAGCGCATCGAGGAATGTGTTTTGATTACTCATACCTGGGACCAGATCCGCCGCCTGATGTGGAACTATGTAGGAATCGTCCGCTCGGTCAAGCGGCTATCTCTGGCCCAACGGCGCCTCGCCCCGATTCTGAGCGAGGTGGCAGAGCACTACCGCAGCTACCTGCTCACCTCTGATCTCATTGAGACCCGCAATATCGCCCTGGTCGCCGAGCTCATCGTGGAAAGCGCTTGCCGGCGGAGGGAATCCCGAGGCCTCCACTATCTGGTCGATTTTCCGACTCCCGTCGAGGGCGAGCAGCATGATACCATCCTAGCCAAGCCATAGAGCAAAACTTTTTCTGTTTTCTGCTGCGGAAATAAGGCCGTTTTCGAACCACGCCGGTCTTATTTTTGCAGAGGATTCATAGAACAATTGTCACCCATCGCTTATTTTAAAATCTGCTTTTATTTCATGTACTTGTGAAATGAATCTGAAGAATATTCATTAATTTTGCGAATGGAAGGGATTTTTTCTTGACGCACCCACCATCCCTGGTGCAATAATATTCCCCACGGCACAATATATCGCGTTAAAAGCGGATCGCCGCTTTCAGTCACAATCATATCCGAGGGGGAGGAGAAAGTATGGGAGTTGTCATGCCGCTGACGTCGGAGAAGAGGAAAAAGATCGCCGCTTCTCTTGGCAGGGGGGATTCTACTGATTTGGCTTTGTTCGTCCGCACGTCCCAGGACGACATCACCGGTTGGGATCGAAACCGCATCGTTGACGCGCTGTTGCGGGAAACCTTCATTGACCCTGATACGGCTGAACGAATCAGCCTCGAGATCGAGGAGACCATCTCGAGCGGCAAGGTCAAGACGGTGACCGGTCCGCTCATCCGCGAGATGGTCAATGCCAAACTGCTGGAGATGGGCTTGGAGGAGGCGCGGCGCATGCATACCCGCCTCGGCGTGCCGCTCTACGACGTGGACCAGCTTCTGGTTCAGCACAACAAGGAAAATGCGAACGTTCCCCACGGTCCGGAAGCCACCAACCTGACTCTGGCCGAGGGCATCAAGAAAGAGTATGCCCTCCTGCACGTCTTTTCTCCGGAGGTGGCCGACGCTCACTTGAGCGGTGACATTCACCTCCATGATCTGGGATTCATCGATCGGCCTTACTGCTCGGGTCAATCGCTTGAATACATCAAGAAGTACGGCCTCAACTTGCCGCATGCCCTTTCCATGGCCGCGCCGGCCAAGCATGCCGAGGTGCTGCTCGCTCACATGATCAAGTTCGCCGCCGCCCTCCAGAGCCATTTCGCCGGTGCCATTGGTTGGGATGCAGTGAACCTCTTTTACGCTCCCTATCTGGAGGAGCTCGATGACCGCGGCGTCAAGCAGCTCGCCCAGATGCTCATCTTCGAGTTCTCCCAGCAGGCGGTAGCCCGGGGCGGCCAGGCCATCTTCTCCGACATCAACATCTACTGGGAGGTGCCCAAGCACTTCGAAGACGTGCCGGCCATCGGCCCTGGCGGCAAGTACACGGGCAGGACTTATGCCGAGTACGAGAAGCAGGCTCAGCGCTTCGCCTGGGCCTTGTTCGAGGTTTACAAGGAAGGCGATGCCGCCGGCCGGCCCTTCTTCTTCCCCAAACCGCTCGTGCATATCACGGAGAAGTTCTTCCAGACCGAAGGCCACATGGATTTCCTGGAGCACATCTGCGAGGTCGCGGCCGAAAAGGGCAACACTTATTTCGTCTTCGACCGGGGAGAGACCGCTAAAATCTCAGAATGCTGCCGACTGAGCTTCAAGCTCGAGGCGAGGGACTTCGAGGACGCCAAGGAACCCTGGAAGATGCGCTATTCGGCCCTCCAAAACGTCACCATCAACCTGCCCCGGATGGCTTATCAGGCCGATGGCGATGATACCAAGCTGTTCTCATTGCTCACCAAAAAGATCGAGCTGGCGGTGAAGGCCCATGAGGAGAAGAAAAAGTTTATCGAGAGGCTGATGTCACTCGGCGAGGGCGGGCCACTCTCCATGCTGGCCATGAAGCTCGATGGCCAGACGTACCTGCGGCTGCATCGCTGCAGCTATCTGGTCGGCATGGTGGGTCTCAACGAGCTGGTCAAGGTCCACTTCGGCCAGGAGCTACACGATTCTGACGAGGCAATGAAATTCGGCCTCAAGATCATCGCCCACATGAACATCGTCTGCAACAAGCTGAGCGAGGCCACCGGCATGAAGCTGGTGCTGGAGCAAACGCCGGCCGAAAGCACCGCCTACCGGTTTGCCAAGCTGGATCTTGCCCATTATGGAGAACATGCCCAAGAAGTGGTGCAAGGCGATGGGGAGCGAGGGCAGATCTATTACACCAACTCCACCCTTTACCATGTCGGCGCCCACATGAATCCCATCCAGCGGGTCGAGCGTGAAGGACTTTTCCATCCCCTGATCGAGGCCGGCTCCATTACCCACGTCTGGCTGGGCGAAGCCCGACCCGACAAGAAGGCGCTGGCCAATTTTATCATCAATGTCTTCCGGCACACCCAAAACGATCAGATCGCCTTTTCGCCAGAGTTTACCTCCTGCCTCGACTGCGGCAAGACCAGCCGAGGTCTGCAGGAGACCTGCCCTTACTGTCAGTCCGGCCATGTTGATGGCATCACTCGCATCACCGGCTATTTCACCAAGGTTTCCAGCTGGAACAAGGGCAAGATCGGCGAGTTGCACGAGCGTTACCGCAACGACAACCAATTTGCCGGCGCCCGCTAGCCGCTGGGAAACTCGAGCTAAGGAGGAGAAACGGAGATGACTCTTTTTACCAAGAATGACTGCCGGTTATGCGATCAGTTGAAAAAGAAATTCGATCTGGACAGCCTCCAGGTGAAAGTGGAGGTGCTCGACGGCAATGATGCCGGCGCCCTGGCCCACTTGGCCTGGCACGGCCTGGTGGAGACCGCCCGCAAGAGCCTGCCCTTGCTTGTGCTGGACGACTCCACTTCGGTGGCGGATTTCTCTCAGATTAAGCAGCAGCTCCTGGACCGCGCCGAGAGCCGAGGAGGCTTCCGGCCTCAAATGACAGGCCCGGAGCCTCGCTGCGATTCGGGCAGCTGCGCTCTGTAAGCCCTTTTTTTCCTGTTCGACCGGGTGCGGAGAAAGAGTTTCCCGCACCCTTTTTCTTTTTGCCGCTATGCCCGGGATCAAAGCCCTTCTCGAAACCTCTTTTCTCGACTGGCAGGGCCGCGTCTGCGCGGTGCTCTTCCTGGGGGGGTGCAATTTCCGCTGCCCTTTCTGCCACAACCATTCCCTGGTTCTCACTCCCGAGGAGTATGAAACCATTTCCATTAAAACGGTGGAGCGACAGCTTGCCCCTTTTCGAAAATGGTTGGGAGGGATTTGTATCACCGGAGGGGAGCCGACCCTTCACCCTGGGCTGCCCGATATGATTCGCTTTCTGAAGAGTCGCGGCTGGGCGGTGAAACTCGACACCAACGGTAGCCGCCCGGAGGCGCTGTCCGAGCTTCTCTCGGAGAGATTGCTCGATGCGGTGGCCATGGATGTGAAGGCACCGCTTGAAGCCGGGAAATATGCATGTTGCGCCGGGGTTCCGGTCGAACTGGACCGGATCCGCGAGTCCATCCGGTTGCTCGGGGAGAGCGGCATCGAGCACGAGTTCCGGATGACCGTGGTCCCCAAGTATCATACCGAAGAGGATATCAGGGCCTGGGCAGCGGCATTGGGCGGGGGACCGGCGCGCCTCTCTCTCCAGAATTTCAATCCCCGGACTACTATGGACCCGGACCTGGGCCGGGAAAAGGGATTTACACCCGAAGTTTTCGAGAAATTGCGTACCCTGGTTTCCCGTGCCGGGAAAAGTTAGCCGGTCTGTTGGCGGGGCATGTCCGGTAAAAACCTTTCCCTCAGCAGTAGCTTGTCCATTTAATAAATGGGGACTTGGTTAGAAGTGCAGAAGGGGCTAGTGTCATGTGCGGTTAATTATTTCTAATAATATCAATATGTGTTATAGTGCCGCCATGGCACGAACACATGAGAAATATGAAATCAC
>JARRJE010000022.1:1487-19317 GCA_037379765.1 Deltaproteobacteria bacterium | reverse complement strand
AAAGCCAGCTTGGAAATCTCCCTCTTCTTGGGGCCAAGCTCCTTGTCCACGTTGTGCTCGATGGGCAGGCCATGGCAGTCCCAGCCGGGAACAGAGGGACATCGGAAACCGGCCATGCGTTTCGAGCGGAGAATGACGTCCTTGAGCACCTTGTTGAAGGCGGTGCCCAGGTGAATGTGGCCGTTGGCGTAAGGCGGCCCGTCATGGAGAACGTATAAAGGCCGGCCGGCGGTTGCCTGCTGGACCCGAGCATACAGTCCCTCTTTATCCCATTGCTTGAGGGCCTGGGGCTCTTTCTGGGCCAGATTAGCCTTCATTTTGAACTTGGTTTGGGGCAGATTGAGCGTCGCCCGGTAATCCATCGCCATGCTCCGTTTTATGCTGTGGATGTTCAACAGAAAAGAGACCGGGAGCCGCAGGCCGCGGTCCGGTCAATCCGGGTAGAATACCAGTTGCCCTCGAAGTTGCAAGAGTATTTTCCGTAACCAGCCGTGCTGACGAGACAATCGGCGGTAAACATTCAGCAGCACCACATCTGCTTTGTCAGCGGCCTGTTCGGTACACCAGTACAGCCTCACCGGCAGCTTTCGCGCATCTGCGACACTGTTGAACGTTTACAATCGGAGACTGCGACAAAGTTTTAAGTCCTAGTTCATCGGCGCCCTTTCCGTTTGACAGGGGCCGGTCGGCCACCTATATTTGATGACCTCGCAAAGAGTCAGAAAACGCCTTCTGAAGAAGGTTTTAAGTTTTACGTGTTAAGTTTTAAGTACGGGAAAGGAGATTATCCATGCCCAGAGTAATTGCCATGGCCGGCAAAGGCGGCACCGGCAAAACCACCATTTCAGCGCTGCTGCTCAAATATCTGACGGAAAATAAGCTGACCCCGGTGCTGGCGGTGGATGCGGACTCCAACGCCAATTTGAATGAATTGCTGGCGCTGGAGGTGGACCTCACCATCGGCCAAGTCAGAAAAGAGCTGAAAGGCGACATGCCCCCCAACATGACCCGGGATCAATATATGGAAATGAAAGTGCACCAGGCCCTGGCCGAGGCGACCGGCTTCGACCTCCTGGTCATGGGACAGCCCGACGGTCCAGGCTGTTACTGTGCGGCCAATCAGCACCTGGCGGCCACCATGGACCACCTGGCCGATAATTACCGGTACATCCTGGTGGACAACGAGGCGGGAATGGAACACCTGAGCCGGATGAACCTGCGGTCCATCGACCAGCTGTTCATCACCTCCGACCCCTCGGCCCGGGGCATCCTCACCGCCCGCCGCATCTCCGAGCTCACCGGTCCGCTGGGAATCGAGGTCAAAAAGAAGTGCCTTATCGTCAACCGGGCCCCGGAGCCCTTGCCGCCGGAGCTTGGGGCCAAGATCCGTGAAGCGGCCGAGGAAAGCGACCTTCCTCTGGGCGGGATTCTTCCTGCCAGCCAGGAACTGGTGGCCCAGGAACTGAGCGGCCGCTCTTATCTGGAGCTCGACAGCGGGCTGCCGATCATCGGGCAGGCCTTCGCCATCTTCAAAAAAGAACTGGAGTAAGCATTTACGGGCACGCATCTACTTGCGAGCAGAGCGCGGCCAGCATACCGAAGCATTGCTGATCGCTCTGCTCATGGAAATTAACGGGGACTTCCATGGTATGTTGGCAAGAAATTCCTGGAAAAAAATTGAATCGCACTGCAGCAACCCTTCTTACTTTGCAAAAAGTTTATTAAAACAAATGAAAAAATAAAAAATTTACCTTAGCATATGTGGGCTGATCGGTTCAAAAAGATCGGCGGCATGAGCAATTTCATGAAAGACTTCGTTTTTCAAAATCCCACCAAGATCATCTTCGGCAAAGGCAAGGAAACCCTCATCGGCACTGAGCTGGAGCAAGCGGGCGTGGCCAGGGTCCTTCTCGTTTACGGCCGCAGCTCGGTTCGCAAATCTGGGCTTCTCGCCAGGGTGGCCGCCTCCTTGTCCGAACACTCTATCGGATATGTAGAATTCGGCGGAGTCGTGCCCAACCCGCTCGTTTCCCATACCCGGGAAGGGATCCGCCTGGCCAGGAAGACAAGGGCGGAGGCTGTTCTCGCCGTGGGCGGCGGGTCGGTGCTCGATGAAGCCAAGGCTATAGCCGTGGGCGCCCTCACCGAAACCGACATCTGGGATTTCTTCACCGGCATGGAGATCACCGGGGCTCTCCCGGTCTTCACCATCCTGACCCTGGCCGCAACCGGGAGCGAGATGAACGGCAATTCCGTCATCACCAATGAAGACACCAAGGAGAAGTTCAGCATCTCCTCTCCCTTCATCTATCCTCGGGTCTCCATCCTCAACCCGGAGTTGACCTTTTCGGTGCTCCCGGACTACGCTGCTTATGCGGCTGTGGACGCCATTGCTCACGTCATCGAGGGGTATTTTACCTGCACCGGCAACACACGGCTGCAGGACCGGCTCGGCGAATCGGTCATCAAAACCGTTATCGAGACCACCGAGGCCATTCTCGCCCGGCCGGACGACTGGCAGGCGCGGGCGGAGTTCGAATGGGCGGCGACTCTGGCCCTCAACGGTATCTGCTCCGCCGGCATCGGCCACTTCAGCTTTCCCAACCACATGATCGAGCACAGCCTGAGCGCCCTCTACGACATTGCCCACGGGGCGGGCCTTGCCATCGTTATTCCCGCATGGATGAAATGGTATAAAGAGAAAAACAAGGAGAAATTCGTGCGCTTCGCTCGCGAGATCTTCCTCGGGGAGGGAGCGGAGGCCGGCATCAGCGGACTGGAGGCCTGGTTTCGAAAAATCGGCGCCCCTGTACGCCTTGCAGAAGCGGGTATTCCGGAAGGAGAAATTGATATCATTGCGGCCAACGCCCACCGCCTTTCCCAAAAATGGCAGCTGCAGGAACTCTACTCACGGGATACAATCGCGGAGATCCTGCGGCTGGCAATATGACAATTCAAACATTCCGCCTCGAACATCAGATCATTTTCACCTTTACTCCAGACACTTGGCATGGTATCTGCTATTTCTAAAGTTTTGCTATTCATCGGCGCCGTCGGGATGCCAAAGAGGAAATCTGCATGATTCTGCAACAAATCTTCGACATGATCGATGTCGGTTTGGTGATTCTGGATCGACAATATCAGGTTTGTTACTGGAACCGCTGGCTGGCATCTCACAGCGGCATCTCTGCTCAAGATATCAAAGGAGCGCAGATCTTCGATTTTTATCCCCGCCTCAAAAACAAAAAGTTTCTCAGGAATTTCAAAGCGGTCGTCACTTTCGGCAACTGCTATTTTTTTCCCCAGAAGCTGTATGAATACATCTTCCCCTGCAAACCGGAGAGCAATTTTACCTCTGAAATCGAGCAGATGCAGCAGAGCTGCATTATGGGCCCATTACGAAACAAAAAGAGGGAAATCAAATACGTTTATATTTCCGTCAAGGATGTGACCGAGGCCCACATCTACGAAACCAAGCTCACCTCGGCCCTCTTTTCGCTTTTAGAAAAAAATCTCGGAACGGAAAAGATGACCCCGGCAGTGAAATCCGTCCTGCCCGAGCTGCTTTCTTGCTCCGATGAGGATTTGTACTCGGCTCCTTCCACGTCCGAAGATGGCGCCTCGCCAATTGAGGATCAGATCATCGAGATGCTCTCGACCGTCAGGTACAATCCGTGACCCAAAGTGGGCTATGGAGAAAGGAGAGAAAAAATGATCAACAAAATCTTAATAGTGGATGATTCGCCGGTTTCAAGGGCGATTATCAAGAAATGCCTGCCGACGGGACGAAATTTTGATCTTTTCGAGGCCGGCGACGGCAAAGAAGGTCTGGAAAAATTCAAGGAAATCCGGCCGGATGTTACTTTGCTCGACTTGACTATGCCGGTTATGGACGGGTTCGAAGCATTAGAAGAAATAAAGAAAGTGGATAGCAACGCCTTGGTGATTGTACTTACTGCTGACATCCAGCAGAAGACGGTGGACAAGGTCATGGCCCTGGGCGCTGTAACGGTGGCTCCAAAACCACCCTCGGCGGAGAAAATCGAGCAGGCCCTCACGAAAGCAGAGTCACTTCTCAGCAAATAAGGAATCCCATGAATACTTCGCAAACTGGAGACATTTTTTCCAAGGATGATGCGGCAATTCTGGAGGAGGTGATGAACCTCGCCTTCGGGAAAGCCTCAGCAGACCTGGCGGAGGTCATCGATATTCGCATCCTGCTGAACGTGCCACGTGTCGAGATCATGAAAGCCGATCGTCTGTTCCTCCGGATCAAGGAAGAGACGAAGGAATATGGCTCGGTCAGCATTATCGAACAGAATTTCTGGGGCAAATACACCGGGTCCGCTATACTGGCATTTCCATCTACGGCCGGCAAAGGCTTACTCAGTCTTTTTGATGACGATGTCAATGTGGGGGAGGAAGAAGCCCCCCTGCTCGAGAAGGAATCCCTGCTCGAGGTGGGCAACATCCTGATCGGAGCCTGCGTCAGCAAGGTGGCGGAGCTGCTCGAAGACATCGTCTCCTTCTCGCCGCCACGGCTGTTACCGCGAGTGGTCATCAACAACCTGTCGAGCGAGACCATCTCCCCCAAGCTGGACGATCCGGGAAAATCGGCAATCCTCATCAAAACCGTTTTCCATTTCGAAGACAAGGACATCAAGGGATTCCTGTTCCTGATCGCCAACCAAAATTCCATGGGCTAGCGCGGAACGTCGTCTCGGATTCGGAATAAAAAGCCGGCCATTTCCACAGGGGAATTGGCCGGCTTTTTTCAGCTTAGTGTGTGCACCGGGGCTATCGCTTGATATTGATCAGGTCGACGAGCATCTCATCCGTGGTGGTGATGATCTTGGAGTTGGCCTGGAATCCTCGTTGGGTGGTGATCAATTTCACGAACTCGGCCCCCAGGTCGACGTTGGACTGCTCCAGTGAGTTGGGCGCGATGGAGCCCAGGCCGATGGTGCCCGGAGCGCCGGTCACCGGCGCTCCCGATTGGGTGGTCTGGGTGAAGATGTTGCCACTCTCTTTTTGGAGTCCGCCCATATTATTGAAAGTGGCGAGCGCAACCTGCGCCTTTTCCAAGACTTGGCCATTCGAGTAATGACCGGTGATCACGCCATCAGTATCCACCGAGACCGACTGCAGGAAGCCGGAGGCGCAGCCGTTCTGATCCTGGTAAAGGGTGGTCGAGGCATTGGCGTATTGGGTGGATGCCAAGGCCTCGGGATCAAAGCCGGTGCTCACCACCTCCCCCTGCTGGCTGCCGTCTCCTGCCAAGTCCGCCTGAATGGTGTCAAAGTTGGTGGCGGTGGGACCAAAGACCTGTGCGCCGCTGGCGCCGTAGCTTTCGATCCGGAATGAAAGCTGGCTCGTCGAGTTGGCGGTGTCCGCCACACGGTCGCGCAGCACCAACTGTCCGGCGCCGTCGATCGAAGCATCGACGTTGAAAGCCGTCTCGATCGTATCGAGCAGATCCTGAACCGTGGAACCGTCGGTGGTATTGGCGGTATACGTTACGGGACCGACCGCGGTGCCGCCGCCTTTGGTTCCGGAAAAGGTGATCACATCGCCGTTTGCGACCTGGGCGGAGCCTGAGCTATCAAAGACCGAATTCCAGGAAGTGTCCGCAGTGAGCGGCAGCCCGGTGTTGCTGCTGAGGGCGTGATCCGGGGAAACGACTTCTTGCTTCGAGGTAGTTATATCGATTTGGCTACCGAAAGGGTCGGCTCCTGTGGCGCTGGAAGTCGTGAAGCTGGTCACATACATCCCTGAATCACCACCGTCGTTATCTGTCAACCTCAGACGTCCCTCACCATCAATGGTAGCAGTCGCATTGAAGTTGGAGCCGAGCGCGTCCAGTAGGTTCTGTACTTTCTCGCTGCCGCTCACGGTGTATTGTCCTGAGACCTGCGTCCCGTCATTTTGATAACCGGCAAAATCGAGAACATCGCCTTCCGTCATCACCTTACCGGTGCTGTCATACACCGAGCCCCAAAGGGTTTCTCCCGTGATGGGAGTCGCCAGACTCGAGCTGTCTAAGGCGCCTTTATCGCTTACCAAGATCTGTTTTTGAGTGGTGGGCAAGCCGCTATAGGCGGCGCCCAGATTGAGTTCAATGTCTTGATTCTCCGTATCCCCGGTGAAATTGGTCTCGAAGCTGTAGTACTTGTCGGTGCTGTCGAGCGTGATGCGATTGGTGTTGAGGGACGGGTCGACTTCCCCGTCGGGCGGCACGTTATAGGCGGTAATCTTGCTGATATCGCCGGAGGTATTGAAATTGATGATCCCGTACATGAGGGCGCCTGCCCCTTTTTGGCCTTGATAATTATACGTCTCGTCCGGTGCACAGGTAGTGAGATCCGAGCCGGAAAGGCTCCGGAGGTCCTCGGTCGGATCGCAGGTGACGAGAAACTCCCATTCATTGTCATTGCCGGTGCGGTCGAAATAGGTGGTAATGTCGTGACCGGCCCCCTGCGAATCATAGATCTTGGTGGCACTGGTATATTCGTAATTCGAGGAATCAATGGGGTCTGCGGCATTGGTGCCGCTCCAGGCATCATACAGTGTTGTCGGGTTCACCTCGTTTGGAACGCGTGAATCCAAGTTGACGATGGCCTGGATCCTATCTGTGGGCACGGGCGGCGTACTTTTGCCGAGGTATATATCGCCGATGGTTCCCTGGGTCTCGCCGGTGTCCGAATCAATGGACCATCCCTGCACATAATAACCAGAGGGATTGATCAGATATCCGTCCTGATCGAAACGAAACTCTCCTGCCCGGCTGTACATGTCAGCTTCGGGACTGTCGGCCGCCCGCAACATGAAAAACCCCTGGCCGCCAATGGCCATATCCGTCGGGTTCGTGGTGCTCTCGAACGAACCCTGGGCGAAGATGCCGTCCACCGTGCTCAGGGTGACGCCGCGTCCCACCTGGGCGGTGCCGGCGGCGGTCGAAACCGACTGGGACAGAACATCCTGAAATGTGGCGCGGCTGGATTTAAAGCCTACGGTGTTGACGTTGGCAACGTTGTCACCGAGCACGCTCATTGCATCGACCATGGCATTGAGACTGCTGATGCTTGAATAAAGTGAGCTCGAAATGGACATTTTTCATTCCTCCCTCTTGGTTATTTCGACCGACATCACAAGACCTTGACGATGTCGCTGGTCCTCACTTCGACCTGCTTGTCCACCGTCACCTCGGCTTGGCCGGATTCAAATTCAAGGCCGGTCACCATGCCGGTGGTGCGGCTCTCCGTTTCTACTTCCTGTCCAGCCATGTCCAGAGCCTTGACGACATAGCTGTACACTCCGTCTTCCACCTGGTTGCCGATCTGGTCCTTGCCGTCCCAAGCAAGCGCGTAGGGGCCCGCGGCAAGGCTGCCCTTGTCAAGGGATCGGACGAGATTGCCGGCAGCATCGTAAATCTGCACCGTGCAGGAACTGGCTGTGTCCTTGAGGCTGAATTCGGTCTCGCTGGCTTCTCCTCCATTGACTGCGAGCTGATTGCCGTAGGTCTGGACCCTTTTGCCGATGAGGTTGAGCAACTGGAGGTTGTTCTGCGAGGTCTGGTAATCAAGCAATTTCTCCATGTTGTCGCTCATCTTCATGGTGGCTTCCACATTGCTGAACTTGGCCATCTGAGAGGCCATATGGTAGCTGTCCACCGGCTTCATCGGATCCTGATACTGCAGCTGAGTAATGAACAGTGTCATGAAATCGTTCTTATCAAGCTCTTTCTTGCCCACCGGACGGTTCGGGTCCAAGGGGGAAGTCGGGGTCAAATTGGTGATGCTCGTTATGGCCATGGATGCTCCTCAAATAACGATGTTGAAGCCGTTTTCCCGACCGGGGTGGCTGAGAATCCTGGTGAGCAGCTCCTGCGGATTTCCCCCGACCCCTTCTACCAGTCGGTCCTTCCCCTGCTCCTTCCAGGACGATACGAACCACTGCCTGGTCTCGCCGGAATCTTTTTGCTGATCCATTGAGACTATACATTCGCCCACGATGAAACCTTGCTTTTCCAAGTTGTCATGGAACTGGCCTATGTTGTTTTCAAGCATCTCCTTCACCCGTTTATCGTCCATGGTGAAGGCAAGGGAAATCTGATGGTCCCTGACCAGCACCTCCACCTTCACCTCGCCTAATTCCTGGGGATGAAGCCGGAGGACGAAGTGATGCTCGTTATCGTGCAAGGCCTGACTCACCCCGGAGGTCAGCTGATTCAAGGCCTGTTGCCAGACATCGGGGGCGAGGCGCGGCAAGGACGGCAGGGTTTTGCTGGCCGCTGCATGGGAACCGCCAGCAACAGACCTGCTGGCGGCCATGGCAAAGGATTCGATGCCGGATTGGGATTCGCCGTCCTTCAGTCTTTTGCCGGCGGCCTCCACAAGTTCTGCCAGCTGCTTAAGCTCTCCTTGTCCTTTGCCGCTTCCCTGGGCAGTCTCTGGAACTGCTGCCAGATGGGAGTCAGGATCGCCGTTCATGGCGAACGGCCCTCCCTTCCCTTGCTGTTTCCCTTCGATTCCTGCCTCAGACAGGGCTAACTTCGGTTTCGTCGACGGGGTCTCGATATGCACGTTTTCCAGATCGACGTTGGCGAGCAGCTGATCGTACATGGCCTTCACCGACTGCTGAACGGCCGGGGACCAGGAGGAACCATTTTTGATAAAGCCGGACTGGGACAGCACTTGGTCCAAGTCGGCAAAAAATGCCGGGAGGTCGAGCTTGGGTCTTCCGGCCTTGACCTGGGAGATGGCTTGCTCCAACATGCTTTTCAGCCTGCCGAGATTCATGTGGACCGGCCTCTCGGGTTGGAAGGGATGGTCCCAGGAAAGCCCTCTCTCGGGGAGCAGGGAATATTGCAGCTCCCGGGTGACCCCGGCCGCGGCCAGTATAGCCTGCAGTTGGTCGACCTCGGCATTGGTCAAGGAAACCGAAGAACCGATCTCATCTTTGGGGAGATTGTTCAGCGCCTGGAGGAACTTTTCCAAATCTATCGTACCGTCTATAACGACCGATTTGTCGGCGATCTGCTGCAGTTGCTCCGTGGGCACTCCCAACCTGCTCAAGATGGATTCGAGAAGGGGCAGGTCGGTTTCCGGCGCGGTTACCGGCGTCGATTGCGCAAGGTTCCCCAAATGGCGGGAAAGAGTCCCGAAGAGATCACCCAGCGACAGCTTCTTCTCCTGCGCCAGCCTTTCCAGCAGCCCGGCGAGGTCCGCCTTGGTCATGCCGGCGTCGGCCGCCAGCTTCCTGAGTAAACCGGCGTCGGCAGGGGAAAAGGACCATTCACCGGGTCCGTTTTTGGTATCCGTGCTCAATGCCTGCAGCTTCTGCATGAACTCCTGAATCAGCTCGAAGATCCCCGAAATGTCATCCTCTCCGGCCGATGCGGTTTTCTTTTTCGGCTCATCCGCGGCATTGGAGTCCGAAACAGAGTCCGTGACTCCCAAAAGATCCCTTTGGCCACTTTCAGCGATCAGCCGTCGGTGCATGAACATGGCGAAATTATTATCCCCGCCCAGATTGGCTGTCTTGCCTGCAGACCGGGCGGCAGGAACCCCGACTGGCATCATCGGATTGAAAAAAGGGGCTTTCACGATTTTCCTCTGGACTCGATTCGATATCCAAACAGGGAGTTTACCTTGCCTTTTATGCAAGCGATGTGCCCTTTCCCAACACTTGTTTTCCTACACAGGGGCAACAAGCAATAAAAACGAAAAATTAAATAGTTACAGTCTGACAATAATAGAAATCGTCCGAAGCCGAACAAGGTTGATCGTAATGACACCGTGGGGGGAGATGAAAAGGAGGGAAGAAAATGAGGTGGAGAAAAAGGAAGATGGGAAAGATTTGCCTCTTAGACGAGGGTGCACAAGGAGGCAGGTTTCGGGCGGCTATTTGATCATGCCCAACTTCTTGCTGATGCGCACCGCTTTGTCCGGGTCGAGCTTGGGGATGATCTGGGCGACAGTTGCGGTCTTCATGGCCCTGAAGATGTCGACCACCGCTTCGTCCCCCATCCGGTTGAGGAGGGGGGCGACTTTGCTGGGCCGCATGGAGCTGTAAACCCTCACCAGCTTTCTGAGCCGCTGGTCCTCCACCGCTGTGAGTTCTGCCAGCTTGTCCGCGACTTCTTTCTGCAGCTTCTCCAGCCGTTCCTGCCGGAACTCGATCTCTTTTTGGAGATTTCGGAGTTTCTCTTCCTTGGTTGCCACCTCCTTTTCCCTGACGGCGACCGCTTGCTCGCGTGCAGCGAGATCGATCTCACCGGGAGAGATCCTCACCGGGTTTTGCTCGGCTGCCAGGCAGGGAGAAGAGACGGTCAGCAAAGCGATCAGAAGACCCCTTCCCAGGAGCTTTATTTTGGTGTTCATCACCTGCCTCTCCCAGACATTCACGGTAGGATTCAGCGCCGCGATCGGCTAAAATCATGAAATGATCTCAAGGACTTCCTTTCTGGTGCGAACTGCCACGAACCTCGATGACCCGAGTTATCCTTGCAAATCACCCAGTGTAGTCCTGCCGTATCGCAGAACAGCCTGTTCGTCGTTCTCATTCTGCTCCTGGCGTCTTCTCTCCCGGATATACTCTTGGTGGTCCTTCTCCCGAGCCCGCTCAATCACTTTTCTCGCTTTCACTCTCTCTGTCAACTCGTTCCGCGCCCGATCCACTGCCTGCTGCTGGGAGTCGATCATGAGTCGTCGGGCCCGGACCTCCGTCTCTTTACGGCCGAGTGCTTCGATATAAAAGGCAAACAGGAGAGCGGAAAGCTTTTTCTTTTTTCGACTCTCGAGCTCGTTGCCGAGGTGCAGACGCTCTTCCTCCAGCTCGGCCAGGTGCCGCCTGTGGGCATCGAGCACAGCCAACTCTTTGGCCAATGTCTGCTGGGCCTGCTCTTCTAAAGTGCGGCGATAGTCGAGCAGTGTTTCCAGTTTGAACCGATAAGCCATTTTACTCAGCCTAAAGAGCCGAACAGCTGCGCCAGGGCTGCCTGGCTTTCGGCCAGGGAACGCTTCTTTTCCACCTCCTGCCGCAGGTACTCGTTAAGACCGTCGATCATCTCGATGGCATGATCGATCCCGGGGTTGCTGCCCCGGGCATAAGCGCCGATGTTGATCAGATCCTCGGAACGACGATAGGTGGCGAGCACTTCCAGGAACCGCTGGGCTTGTGCGACCTGCTCGGTGGAGGTCACATCCCGCATGCAGCGGCTGACGCTGCCCAGGATCTCGATGGCGGGGTAATGGCCGCGGTTGGCAAGATCACGGCTGAGGACGATGTGGCCGTCGACAATGGAGCGGACCGCATCGGCGATCGGCTCGTTCATGTCATCGCCCTCGACCAGAACCGTATAGATGCCGGTGATGCTGCCCCTGTCCGTGCAGGCCCCGGCCCGCTCCAACAGCTTGGGGAGCTGCCCGAACACGGAAGGGGTATACCCCCTCGACGTCGGCGGCTCACCGATGGCCAACCCCACTTCGCGGCGGGACATGGCAAAGCGAGTGACCGACTCCATCATCAGAATGACGTCCCGATTCCGATCACGGAAAAATTCCGAAATTGCCATGGCGAGATAGGCGCCCCGCATCCTCACCAGTGCGGGCTGATCGGAAGTGGCTACCACCACGACCGATCGCGCCAGGCCTTCCGGCCCCAGGCCGCGCTCGATGAAATCCTTCAGCTCACGGCCGCGTTCGCCGATGAGGGCGATGACGCTGACATCGGCCGCGGTGTGCTTGGCGATCATGCCCAGAAGGGTGCTTTTGCCCACTCCGGAACCGGCCATGATCCCGATTCGCTGCCCCTTCCCCAGAGTGAGAAGCCCATTAATCGCCTGGACCCCGACATCCACCGGCTCGGTGATTCGCTCCCGCAGCATGGGGTTGAGCGGCTCCGCATAAAGGGGATAGAAAGCGGTTGCCTCGATGGGCCCCTTGCCGTCCAAGGGCTTACCGAAGGCGTCGATCACCCGCCCCAGCAAGGCGTCGGTGACCGGCACCCTGGCCTGGCCATCCACCAGCCGAATGGTGCTGCCCGGTTCGATGCCACGCATCTCTCCCAAGGGCATCAGCAGGACCTTGCCCTCCCGGAAGCCCACCACTTCAGCGGGTACCCGCTCCCGGCCCCTAAAGATATCCACCTCGCACATGCTGCCGACCGGAATCGCCGGTCCCTTGCTCTCCAGGACCATCCCGATCACCTGATTGACCCGACCCCTGATGGAGATCAGCGGCAATTTCCGTACGGTTTGAAGACATTTGGCGAGTTCCATGGCCCGATCCGAAAATGTCCTTGCCGGGACGAGAGAAAAGGGTGAGCCGGCCTCAGCGGCCCGGCTCCTCACGATCGGTCAGGTTGCGGAAGATGGAATCGATCGCTTCGTAGAGTTTCTGCCGGCCTGTATCAATTGAGGCATCTACCTCTCAAATATCGGTCTCCAGAAAGCAGCAACCTTTCGCCACAGCCGGGTCCGACACAAGCTGATGGTTGTTCTTTCCCTCCATCATGAATGGATCTTCGAGACCGGCCTCCCGAAGCCGTTTGAAATCATCGGCATGGAGGTGCACCTTGACACGGGAGTTTTCCGCCACATATTGGAGGGCCTCCCGCAGGCAGGCCTGAATCACTTTCCGGTTGACCGAGACTTCGTGATGGACCAATCGGTCCACCGTGGCTTTGATCAACAACAGGAGCTCTTCTTCGTACCGTTCGTTCCGTGCCCCGATTTCCCGGTCCAAAGTCGCCAGCATCGCCTCCATTCTACGAACCGCTTGTTCGTATTTCTCCTGCCCGGCCAGCCGCCCCTCCTGTTCGCCCTGGGCATATCCTTCTTCGCGGGCCTGCTTTCGGATACGCTCGGCTTCTTGCCGGGCCTGATCGAAAAGCTCCTCCTGGCGTCGCTTCCACTGGGCCTTCTGCTCTTGCAGGGAGCTGCCAGCGACGCCTGTTTCCCGCCACAGATCCGCCAGCGGCAAAAACCGGTCGGAGGCCTCCTCCGGCCTTTCGGGATCCGGCCCTCCGTTCTGGTGCTCTTTAATGATTTTAGACATACTCATCATCGGCGCCGCCGGACATCAGCTGCACCTTGCCCTCTTGCTCCAGCCGCTTGGCGATCTTGAGGATGGACTGTTGGGCCGTCTCCACGTCCTTGACCCGCACCGGCCCCATGATTTCCATATCCTCTTTGAGCATCTCTACCGCCCGCGAAGACATGTTCTGGAAGATTTTCTCTTTGAGATCCTCGGAGGCTGTGCGCAAGGCCAGTTTAAGATCGTCGGTGCTCACCTCTTTGAGGATGGCCATGATGCCGCGGTCATCCACCCTGAGCAGATCCTCGAAGACGAACATCAGTCTCCGGATTTCATCGGCCAGGGTCTCACGCTGCTCCTCCACCCCTTCCAGGATAGCCGCCTCGAGCGCTCGGTCGGCATTGTTGAGGATTTCCGCCACCGTTTGAACGCCTCCCAACCGCTGCCCCTCCATGCCTTCGATCGAGAGAAGCTCGTCCTGGAGGACCCGATCCAGTTCCACCAGGATTTCCGGGCTGACTTTATCGAGCTCCGCCATGCGCATAATGATCTCCACCTGAATTTCCTCCTGGAGCTCAGCAAGGACTGCCGCCGCCTGCTGATGGTCAAGGACGGAAAGAACGAGAGCAATGGTCTGAGGGTGTTCGTTGCGGAGGAAATTGGAGAGCACCTTCGGCTCGAGCTTGCGCGCCTTCTGAAAAAGGGTCAGCTCCCAATCGGACCGGATTTCCTCCAGAATGCCGGAGGCCTTATCCGCCTGCAGGGCTCGTCTAAGGGCCTCTTCCAGCATATCGTTGCCGGAGAGGTACAAGTCATCAGCACCGACATCGCTCTTGAATTCTTTGAGCAGGGCTGAGATGTCTTCCTTCTCCACCCGATCGACCTTGGCCATCTGCCGACCGACCATCTTAATCTCATCTTCGTCGAGACGTCGGAAGACCTGGGTGGTGAACTCCTCGCCCAGAGTCAGCAGGAAAATGGCCGCCTTTTCAGGGCCGGTGAGATTTGCGCTGGAGCCGTCTTTCGATTTCGCTTTGGCCATGGCCTGTTGCTCGTAACCGCTTATTCTCGGTGCGAATCACTCCGGCAAACTTGCGAAGAGGGGTTCCTGAAGGGAGGTTGCCAATCTTGAGCAAAGCGATCCGCCCGCCTCTGCTCCATGCCGCTTAATGCTCTTTCCGCAACCAACGCCGCACCAGATCGGCGGCCCGGCCGGGATCGCTTTGTGCCAGCTTGCAGATCCGCTCCTGATCGGTCATGCCGCGGGGAGACCGGGTGAGATTCTCTTCGCGCCCTTCGGGATTCTCGGATTGCGCCAGCCCGGCAGTGCGCCGAGTTTCAGTTTGTTTGGCAGCCATCAGCCGGAAAAGGGGCCGTACGAAGAACAGGAGGAAGACGATTACCAGCAGCAGATAGATGAGAGGCATGGCCAACCGTTCGATCAGCTCCCGCCACTGGTCGAGGGAATGGGTCTCAGGGGCGGCCACGGGCGGCGCAGTAAAGGAGATGTTGGTCACCTCCACCTGGTCTCCTCGGTCCTGGCTGTAGCCAATGGCGTTTTTGACCATTTTTTCAAAAAGTTGCATCTCTTCCGAGGACCGTGGTCGGTATTTTAGGCTCGTCTTTCCATCCTTGTCAATGACCTTTTCATAGGTGCCGTCCACCATCACCGCCACCGAGAGCCGCCGGATGGTGCCGGTCGCCTGCTGCACTTGGCGGGTTACCCGACTGATCTCGTAGTTGCGGGTGATGTTCTTGCGGCTCGAGGTGTTGCCGGCGGCTTCCTTGTCCGACTGGTCACTGTAGCTGGCCAACTGACCCTTCGCTCCCGGAATTCCCTGAGGGATTTCACCTCTCTTGCGGTTCTGTTCGGTAACCGTCTGCTCGCTGCGGACCACTTGCTCGTCAGGATCGAAATTTTCTTCCGTCAGATTCGTGCGGTCGAAATCGAGTTCGGCGGTCACTCTGGCCCGCACGTGCTCCGAGCCGACGGCGCCGGCCAGAAGCCCTTCGATCTTCTTCCGCAGGGTTTTCTCGATCATGAGCTGATATTCGAGCTGGTCGGAGGAAAGAACGGTCGTCTCGTCGCCATCTTCGTGGAAGAGGAGGCGGCCGGTGGTGTCCACTACGGTGATATTCTCGGGGGTCAGCCCGGGAACGGCGCTCGCCACCAGGTTGACGATGCTCTGGATCTGCATTTTACTCAAGGTCGACCGGCCGCGGAGGCGAACGCTCACCGAGGCGGTCGGCGGCTTTTGGTCCTCGACGAAAACCGATTCCTTGGGGGTGGCGATATGAACTCGCGCCTCTTCCACCTCGTCGAATTCCCGAATGGTCCGGGCCAGCTCTCCCTGGAGCGCCCGCTGGTAATTCAGATGTTGGACGAAATCGGTACATAATCGTGGTGCCGGTGCCGGTCAGCTGATAAGGCACGCGCTGCTCTTTGAGCCGGGTCACGACCTCGGCCGCATCCTCCTGGGTCAGGCCGCTGAACAGCACGGCATAATCACCCCTCTTTTCAACATAGGTCAGGCCCACCAGACCACCGATGACAGCCAACAGAAGCAGTCCGCCGACGATTTTCTGATTGAGACTCAGGCCTTTGAGGGTGGCCGCAATCTGGTCCACCATATTCGCGGAGGTTGCCATTTCCGTTTCTTACCTCAACTACAGCTGCAGACGCTGGATTTCCTCATAAGCGGAGATCACTTTGTTCTGGATCTTGGTGAGCAAGCGAAAGGAAATATTAGCCTTTTCAATGGCCAACATGGTCTCCAAAACCGGTACCGGTACCGGCCGTTGAAGAGGATCCAGCGGCAGGGGACTCAGAGGCAGGCCCTGCTGCACCTCCGATGCGCAAATCGGACATGACGTGCTCCTATCGGAAGAAGTGAGGGGAAAAGACTCAGCGGCCGATATCAAGGGCCCGCAATGCCATATTTTTGGCGGCGTCAAGTGCGGAAACATTGGCCTCGTAGGCCCGCCGGGCATTCATCGAATCGACCATCTGCTCTGTGAGGTCGACATTGGGCAGCCGGACGATCCCATTGGCATCGGCATCGGGATTGCCGGGATCGTATACTTCCCGGAAGGAAGTCTGATCTTCGACCACCTTGACCACTTCCACTTGGCGCAAGGTATCGGCCGCACCGGAGAGCCGATCTTCGAATGTGCCCTCCAGCGGCTTGGCGGCAAACACTACCGACTTGGCCCGATATGGCCCCCCTTCCATGGTGCGGGTGGTGTCGATGTTGGCCAGGTTCATGGCAGCCACGTTCAGACGGATCCGTTCTGCCTTGAGGGCGGAGCCGCTGATCTTCATCGCAGTTATCACATCCATCATTTTTACCTCCACCAAGTTACACCAAACTTACCAGCTCGCTCCCATCCGGTAAGCGTTTACAGGTATTGCAGATGCTCGCGAATACTCGCTCTGCTGGCTGCTCTGAGTGCGTGCAGATGAGGTGCCTGCAACGCTTACCATCATTTGCCGCCTTCATCGATAACGTACCGGAGCTCCTCGAACCTCTTGCTGAGGATCCGAGTCGCGACCTGATACATCAATTGGTTTTCTGAAAGCTTCACCATCTCTTCATCAAGATCGACCGGCCGGTTCTCTTCCTCGGTGAAGGTCTGGGCCGCGGTCTCCGGGGTGATATGGCGGGGATCGGTCCGGGTTAGTTTGGACTTTCCTGACACCATCATGCTTTCCAGAACACGGGCAAATGGCAACTCCTGGACCTTGTAGCCGGGAGTTTCCATATTAGCGATGTTTGACTGGATAAGACCCTGTCGCTCCATTCGGAGATCCAGGGCTTTGCCAGTCAAGTCGATGATGCCATCGAACAGCTTGTTGACGGGCATAATCTCCTCCGATCTGTCTTCAACCTTGCTTCCTTGCGGTTTTTGTTAGCAAAACAGGTGCCAGCGCCACCGGATCGGAGTGAGGGGAGAGAAAAAGGAAGGAGAAGAAGAGAGTGTTGATGGCGAAAAATGGACTAAGTTGCAGAAATAAATAATCTAATCGAAAAAATAGAGCCTACTCAATGATGCCTTGACTCCGATATTCCTGCAGTTTGTTGCGGAGGGTGCGAACGCTGATGCCCAACATTTTGGCGGCATGTGTGCGGTTATCGTCAGTTTTCCGAAGGGCAGACATGATCATCAGCCGTTCCATCTCCCGGAGGCTCGTCCCCCCGAAATCCATCTCCGGTCCCGAAGAAGAATCTTCGTTGGACAAGGAAACGGCCGCGGCCGGCGATTTTTGCCGGGAAATTTCTTCTTGCTCCAAGAAATCATCAAGCTCCAATGCATCCCCTTTGGCGAGAAGAACCGCCCTTTCGATCAGGTTCTCCATTTCCCGCACGTTGCCCGGCCAGTCGCTGGCCAGAAAAAACCTCTGCACCTCACGAGAGAGGCTCTTATGCGGTTTGCCGTATCGTCGAGAGTACCGATCGATGAAGAACTCGGCGAGCAAAGGAATGTCCTCTTTCCGCTCCCGGAGAGGCGGCAGCCGCAAAGGGATGACATTGAGGCGATAGAAAAGGTCCTGGCGGAAGGAACCCTCCTTTACCATCTCCGCCAGATCACGGTTCGTGGTGGCCAGCACGTGCACATCGATTCGGATGGGCGCTCGACCGCCAAGCCGGTCCACCTCCTCCTCCTGGAGGACCCGCAGCAGTTTGGCCTGCAGGTGAAGCGGAATTTCTCCGATCTCATCCAGAAGCAGAGTACCGCCATTGGCCAGCTCGAACTTGCCCTTCTTGGTGGTCACCGCACCGGTGAAGGCCCCT
>JARRJE010000022.1:0-1418 GCA_037379765.1 Deltaproteobacteria bacterium | reverse complement strand
GGTTTTCCGGCAGGGCCGCACAGTTGAGGGCAACAAACGGCCCAGGGCTGCGGTCACTTTCCTGGTGAAGATAGCGGGCCAGCACCTCCTTGCCCGTCCCTGAATCTCCCAGGATCAAAATGGTGGCCTTGCTCGAGGCGACACTTTTGGCCTTCTCGAGCAATCGCAGCAGATTAGGATCCCGGCCGATCAATGGTTTGGCAAAACGGTCATCGGCCCGCCGGCGAGGGGGCGGCTCTTCACCGGCGACCGCGGGAGAAGACGATTCGAATACCTTTGCCACCGTGTCCTCGATGACTTCCACCGGAAAGGGTTTGAGGATGTAATCATTTGCCCCGTGCTTTAAGGCTGTTACGGCGGAATTGACTGTAGCATAGCCGGTAATGATGATGACCGGCAGTTCGGGAAATTTTTCTTTGAGCCGACGGAGGAGCTCGATGCCGTCCAGCCGGGGCATCTTGATGTCGGTGACCACCAGGGCGGGCATTTCTCTTTCCGCCAACTCGAGGGCCATCTGGCCATCCTCGGCGACGATTACCTGGTAGCCATTGCGGCTCAGGGCTTCGAACAGGGCAGCCCGCATGTTCTGCTCGTCGTCGACCACCAGGACTTTGCGCGTCTTCCCGGCCATAACCTCAGCAGTTCCCTCCCCGTTCCGGCAGCAACACCGTGAAGGCTGAACCATGGCCAGGGCGGCTCTCCAGCTGGATCAGCCCGCCATGGGCTTCCGTCACATAATGAACAATGGCCAGGCCCAGGCCGGTGGCCCGATCCTTGGTCGTAAAGAAGGGATCGAAAATTTTCTCTTGCAGCTTTACCGCAATGCCGGGCCCCTGATCGATGAATTTCACCTCGAGATAGCCGGTACGCTCACGGGTGGCCGGACGCGTCCCGGTCTCGATCCGCAGCTCGCCCCCATATGTCATGCTTTCCATCGCGTTCAGGCCCAGGTTCAATGACAGCTGTCGCAGCAGCTCTTCGTCTCCGATTATGGTCTCCCCCTGATGTCCATAGCGACGGATACAGGAAATCTTTTTGCCTTTGGCGAGTTCTTCGAGCTTGACCGCTGTCTCCTCCAGCCATTGCCGCACGTTGATTTCGACCGGTACCGGTGCCGGCAGGAAGGAAAAAGTGACGTAATTATCCAGCAGGTGATCCATGGTCCGGATCGCCCGCAGCATCTGTCCGACGAGCCGCTTGTTTCCCGGGTCGTCTTCCAGCTCCCGCTTTAGAATCGAGGCAGAGAGCTCCAGCCCCCCGAGGGGATTTTTCAATTCCTGGCTCATGTGTACTGCCATCTCCTGCATGGCCGCATACCGCTTCTGCCGCGCCAGCCGGGCCTCGATCATCCGCAGGTATGTCATATCCTCAAGGGCGAGAAAAAAACCGGCCACCTGCTGGAAAGGACTCTTCAGCTC
>JARRJE010000021.1:0-10904 GCA_037379765.1 Deltaproteobacteria bacterium | reverse complement strand
CCGAGGGAAGAAAGCAGTCGTTGATGAACATGGCGCCCAATTCCGAAGCCAGGCCGCCGGTCGGGGTGCCCCGATATAAGCAAGTGACCGCACCGACTCGGGGATCTTGAAAAGAGGCGGCCCGGGTCTTGAGGTAATCTTCATCCACCCGCATGTCGCTGTCGGCGATCACCAGGAGGTCGTGTTTGGCCGCGGGCAGACTATTGGCCAGATTGGAAATTTTGAGGTTTCGGCCGCTGACTCGCTCATCGACCACCAGGGTGGCATCGCAACGGGGAAAATCTCGGATCACTTGCCTGATCACCCCAATGGCCGGGTCATCGGCGGAGCGAACACCGAAAACGACCTGGAAAGTTGGATAGTCCTGTCGGCAGAAGGTGCTCAGGTTTTCATAGAGATCGGCGTCGAGGCCGCAAACCGGTTTCAGGATACTCACAGGGGGACGCCCCTCGGCAAGGGGCGGCCGCCGGGAGCGAAACGCCGCCACTCCGGTGATCGCGGCCAGCAGATAAAGATCGGCCATCGCCGCCATGGTCGGCAGAATCAAATTGAGAACAGGACTCAGAGTAAATCCCATAACAAATCTCGTAGAGAAGGTCTCAACTCTAAGAGGTCAGCAGAAAACAACAGAATAGGATCGACCGGCGCCGCGCCGAGGGACAGGCGACACTTTACCGGTGATTTTTTTCTAAAAATCCCTCATTCCTCGCGATAATGCAGCATGAAGTTTGGCACCCAAGGGTGTCGCGAAAAGTGAAGCATCGAGCTTTCTGCGGGTCATCACAGATCGCTGAGGGCTGATTGACGATGATTGGACGCTCTCTCCTGACGCCACAAAACCTTCATGCTCTTCAGCGGATGCCGGAGCGTCTCTATAACCGCGGTGGGCTCGAAGCCGCAATGCACCATGCAATTCGCGCAGCGCTGATCCCGGCCGGTGCCATAGCGGTCCCAGTCGGTGGCGGTCATCAGTTCCGAGAAAGTCTCCACGTATCCGTCATTGAGCAGATAACACGGTTTCTGCCAGCCGAAGATATTTCGGGTCGGGGTCCCCCAGGGCGTGCAGGCGTATTCCTGATCGCCGGCCAGGAAAGAGAGATACAAACTGGAGTGGTTGAATCGCCATGACCGGCTTTTGCCGAGTGCCATAATTTCCCGGAACAGGAGCTGGATTTGGCGCCGGTTCAGAAATTGGTCCTGACCCGCGGCTTTTTCGTAGCTGAAACCTGGTGACACGGTCATTCCTTCTACGCCGAGGGCCGTCAGGAAATCAAAAAACTGGACGGCACCCTCTGGCGTTTCACCTTGAAAGATGGTGGTGTTGGTTGTGACCCGGAATCCCTTGGCGAGCAATGTTTTCACGGCGCCGACGGCCTCGGAGAAGGTGCCCTGGCGGCAGACCAGGCGATCATGTTTTTCCGCCAGGCCGTCGATATGGATATTGAAAGTCAAATAGGGAGAAGGCGCGAAATCATCGATTCGCTTGCTGACGAGCAGTCCGTTCGTGCAGAGGTAGACGAATTTCTTGCGGGCGGCCAGTTCGCGGGCAATCTTGTGGATGTCCGGATGCAGCAAAGGTTCGCCTCCCGGGATCGAGACCACCGGCGCGCCGCATTCCTCGGCCGCCGCAACGCATTCTTCAACACTGAGCTGTTTCTGCAGGATTTCTTGGGGATAGTCGGTCTTGCCGCACCCCCGGCACCTGAGATTGCAGCGAAACAGCGGTTCGAGCATGAGGACCAGAGGGAATCTCCGGCCTCTGGGCAGCTGTTTGGCGATGTAGGCGCCGATCATGGTTTTCTGAATAGCCGGAATACCCATCCTTATCTCCTTCAATCATTTCAAAAAGGTATGGCCGGATCGACAGGGGAATGTTCCTGACGAGGGCCCGATCAATTGGATGCTATTCGCCGCTTCCGATCTGTGGCGGGTTCAGGAAATTCTTTCAAATCGGCAGCATCGTCTGCCGACGACGATTCGACCGGGTAATACCGGGGATCGAGAAATTTGCGGATCGCCTCTTCGAGGTGATTAAGCGGCACTTTTGTGTTGTAACAAGGGCCAAAGGGCCTCCGGTTGAGGATGCCGAAAACCGGGAGGGGATAAGTATCCTGGATGCCGCTGGCGAGGTCTCGTTCGCAAGCCACCGCCAGGATCAGCCTCGGCCGCTTCTGGACCACGATCCGCCGGGCGATGGTGCCGCCGGTGGCGATAGCCAGGTGAATGCCGTACTTGTCACTCAGTGCCAGCAGGCCGGTGATGGGACATTTGCCGCAGCGCTTACAATTATTGGTGTCGTAAGTCAATCGAACAGCGCATTTGCTGCTCTGCAGACAATGGGGCATCAGTAGCAGGAGTTCCTGGGGCGCGTAACGTCCGTTTTTGGCGGCGACCAGCTCGTTGTTCACCTTGATGAATGAGGAGCGGATGCGGGCCTTGGAGATTCCTAGAACCCGACCGAGAAGGGTCATCAAGGGCAGGAAAAGAGTGACGGTGACTCCCCGCATGCGACCGAAAAAAGGCAGGGTTCGGCCGGTCACGATATTGAGAACCAGGCCGAAGGATGCCCAGACGACAAACAGAACTGCCGCAGCGATGAGAATGCCCAGAATCCAGGGAAAGGCGGGATGGATCGCGGTGAGTCCGATGTAGGGCACAACCCACATCGAGATCAGAAAAAGGCAGAGCAGAACACAGGTTCCCAGTGTGAGGCCGATGAAGAGGCGTTTCTTGGCCCGGCCGGCCTGCTCGTCTTCGGGGTCGGTGGGTATAACCTGGTCGCTGGATCCGATGCTTTTCATAAACGTGGTCATGTAAAGAGTTGCTAAGTTTGCAGGAATTGGTCCCCAAAGGAATTCTTCAAATAGGGTAACAAATTGTCGCCGGAAAAGACCAATGAAAAAAATTGAGCGAGGATCGCCACCCGGTCGGTCGGAGAAGCAATTCTGAACGACCGGCTCGGACTCCCACGGAAAAAACGCTCTTTGAAGCCGAAAACCTTTTTGCTATTCACGGGTTGACCCCACATAATGGAAAAAGTGTCGGGGTTTGATCGTTCGGAAAGGGAGGGTTGAAATCGATGGGCGACTCGATCGAAGAGCAGGCCTGTTCGTGGAATCGGGGTAGTAGATACCAAGTTATGTATTTCCATTGTCCCGTTTTTTTCCGGCTGTTGCGGCTGACATTTTCCCGACGCTATTTTTCCCCGCGGCACGCGGCTCTGGCTCTCCTTTTCATCGTTCCCTACCTTCTGCTGCGAGGCCTCGTCTGGACGGGCCGCGGGCTCGACCGCCTATTTTTCCCGGAATACCGAGGGCAGGCTGTTGTCGCCCCCATTTACATCATCGGCAACCCCCGCAGCGGCACCACGTTCAGCCACCGCCTTCTCTCCCGAGATCTTCGTTTTTCCTATTTCGAACTCTTTCACACCGTTTTTCCGGCAATCACCTTTTATAAACTTTTCGCGGCAGCAGGCGCCATTGACAGCCGACTCGGGCGACCCGGGGCTCGCCTGCTCAATGTCCTCAGCAATTGGGGCTTCAGAGGGTGGGAAAAAATCCACAGAACCGGCCCCCGGGAGGCCGAGTCGGACGAAATGCTTTTCGTCTACGCTATGCTGAGCCCCCTGCTTGCTCTGCTTTTCCCTTTTCTCGATGAGCTGCCAGAGGTGAAGTTCGTGGATCGGCTGCCCGCCGCTGAACGGCAGAAACTGATGGGATATTACCGTGACTGCTTGCAGCGGCATCTCTATGCCGTCGGTCCGGATAAGGTTCTGCTCCAAAAAGTGGCCCTTATTGCCGGACGGCTGCAATCCATATATGAGACTTTTCCTGACATGCGCATCGTCTACCTGGTGCGGCATCCTTATGAATCCATCCCCTCCCTGATCAGCATGTTCCGCGTGCCATGGCGGACCCTGGTTCCCGCAGCCTATGACGATGCACAGGCAATGGCCGGGGTGGCTGAGATGATTTTCGAATACTACCGTTCGATTCTCCGGTTCAAAAGGAAAATGCCGGCCAACCAGTTCATCGAGATCCGCTATCAGGATCTGGTGGCCGATCCTCAGGGTTGCGTAGAAGGGCTGTATTCAAAGCTGGGACTGGCGATGAGCGAAGAGTTCCGGCAGGCGCTGGCGGCCGAGGCCGCAAAGGCCCGGAACTACAAGAGCCGGCACCGTTATTCCCTGGAGGAATATGGTTTGTCCAAGGATCAGGTCTACCGTGAGCTCCGGGAGGTTTTTGAAGAATACGGGTTCGAGCCCTGATGTCCTTATGTCGTTGAGTAAAGAAATCAATAAGATTTCAGTTAATCAACCAATTCATATTGAGCAATCAGTTGATATGGGCCTGGTGCCAGGCGACCGCATCCCGTAGTGATTCCTCCAGCGGTCGGGGAGTGTGACCGAGCTGTTGCCAAGTCTTCCGGCCGTCGAAAGCCAGCGATCTCCGGCACAGCTTGATGCCGGTCACCGAGCTCTGCGGCGCCCGGCCGGTTAGCCGGCTTAACCATTCTTCACAATAGCTCCAGGCCAGAGCGACTCCGTAGGGGATGCGCCAGCGAGGCGCCTGGCGGCCGCTGATCTTGGCTAGGCAGGCAAAGAAATCGGCCAGGGACAGGTTGTGACCGGAAAGGATATAGCGGCAGCTGGGTTGACCCTTTTCGGCGGCCAGCACATGCCCCACCGCAACATCCCGGACATCGACGAAGTTGAGTATGCAGTTGATCTGACCGGGAATCCGGCCATCGAGGAAGTCTGCGATCATCCGACCCGGCGGCGTGTGGTTGTGGTCACCGGGGCCGATGGGCATGGTGGGGCTCACCACGACCGCGGGCAGGCCTTCGGCCGCCGCTCGGAAGACCGCCTGTTCTGCCAGGAATTTAGAACGGCAGTAAGGACCGATCATGTCCGCGAGCACCGGCTGCACCCGTTCATCAATGATCCCGTTGGAATGTTTGGGGGCGAGGATCGATTCGGTGCTGGTAAACACCAGCCGGTGGATGCGATTTTCTCGGGCTGCGGTGAGAACGTTTTCGGTTCCCCGTCGATTCACCTTGTCGAATACCCGAGGGTCGCGGTGCCAAAGCTGGGGATTGCCGGCCAGATGATAGACGGTTTCGCAGCCCGCCATGGTCCTGCGGAGGAGCTCGATATCAAGGATGTCACCGACCACGGTTTCAGCGGGGGCATCTTTTGCGCCAGTGGCAAACGGCTGCTGGTCGAAGACGCGGATCTTTTTTCCTTTCCGAATCAACTCACCGGCCAGATGAGTGCCGATGAATCCGCTGCCGCCGATCAACAAATCCATTTCCAGTCCGCCTGTACAGCGAGTATAAGTTTTTACCGTCAAAAAGGGGTTTGATTCCTGTCGCCAGTAAAAAAACGTGGACTGCCTTTGGCCCGTTCGCGCCAAAAGTCCAATCATAGCTTACCATAATCGAATGTTTCACGGCGCATAAGCAAACGCTTATGGATTCGGCCCCCGGTTATGGACGGTTGTCTGCATCCTCCGCCCGCCGGCGGCGGATGGTGCTGTACACATCGAGAATGGCTGGCAATATAGTTAGGTTACAGAAAATCATCAAAAGAGTACAAATGGTCAGGAGAATGCCCATGCTGGCCGTGCCGCGGTGCCCGGAAAAGCAAAGGCTGCTGAAGCTTAAGATCGTGGTCAGGGCGCTGAAGAGCACCGCCCTGGCGGTGCTGGTTTCGAGCAGATGACGGTCGCCGGGCAAAGTGATCCGATGGCGGAAGATTAAGTGAATGCCGTAATCGATGCCGACGCCGAGCAGAAGGGGAATGACAATGACATTGGCATAGTTGAGGGGGATTCCGAAGATCACGGAGGCGGCTCCCGTGTAAAGCACCGCAAGCAGAAGGGGAATGAGGATGAAAATGGTTTCGGTGCGGTTCCGCAGAACGACGAGCAGAAGGATGGTGATCAGCACCAGGGCGTAAATAGCCGCCCGCTTAAAGGAGCCGATGATGGCATTGCCTGTCTCCAGGACGCTCACAGGTGTGTCGGTGACCTCGGGAGTAATGGTCCGAATGGCGGCGACGAATTCTCTGAGGTTTTTGATTTCGGCGAGGTCCTTGCGCGGAAAGACCTGGATCCGGTAAAGCCCCTCCCGGGAATCATATTGTGACACTAATCCGGAAGGCAGGTCGGCAAGGGAGACGGTTCCTGGCTGCAGCATGCCCTCGAGATGATCGAGAGTGAGCCCCAGGTTGAAAAGGACACCCCGCTTGAGCAGGGACATGGCTGTGGCCCGATCCCTGTCGCCCAGGTTGATCAGTCGGGAACTGGCGGCGGCAAGCTTCTGCATTTCCGGCGGCAAGGAGGAACCCGCTTGCTCTTCTGATTTCTTCAAGGTGTGATTGAGTCCGGCCAAGGCGATGTAACTCGACTTGACGTCGACGGACCGGAGATCGGGCGGGCCGGGCAGCGGCGGCATGAACAAAGAAATATCTTGGATAATAGAACGCTTTTCCTCCTGATGGGAAGGCACGAAGCTGGCGATGGTGAGCGCCGATTCCACTTCGGGGAGCTTCTCCAGCCTGGAGGCGGTCTTTTCGGCTTGCTCCAGGCTGTGCCTCAGGACGGTGGCGGTCCAGGGCGAGGTCCGGCTGGACGCGAACAGCTCCTTGGCCGCGATGACCGCCTTAGCTTGGGGATTGGAAAGAGAGAGGGGGTTGTAGTCGAAACTGACCCGAGGTGCCAGGTAAATGGAAGCGATCGTCAGCAGACCGGCCACCACCAGGACCCAGCGACCGTATCGACGCGACCACCTGTGGAAAGGAATGCCGTGGTGGCTGGTTTTGGCGGGCGGTTTTTTTATGGGCAGCAGGCACAGGAGGGCGGGGAGCACGGTGAGATTGACGAACAGGAAGAGAAAAATGCCGGTGCCGGAAATGATCCCCAACTCCGAGGCTCCTGCATAGGCGGTGGGCACGAAGGCGTAAAAGCCGATGGCGGTGGTAATCGTGCACAGCAGCAACGGATTGCCGACCTCGGCCGTGGCTTCCCGGATGGCCTCGATGCGGTCGAGCCCTGCGGCGAACAGCTCCCGGAAACGCAGGCAGATCTGAATACTGTAATCCACCCCCATACCGATGAAGAGCACCACGAAAGCAATGGAAATCAGGTTGAGGCTGCCGATGGCACCGATGGCGAATCCCATGGTCCAGACCAGGCCCATGGTCAGAATGAATAGGCTGGCTCCCACCAGCCACCCCGAGCGCAGGCCCATGATCAGGAAAACCGCTACCATGACGAAGGAGAGAACGGCGGCGATTTCGGTGCCGCTCTGGACGCTTTTGAGATCCGCCTGCCGCAGAGCGACGTTGCCGGTGAGGCTCAGCCGTACCCCGGCAAGCTCGGGCTCGCTGCCTACCGTGGCCTCCAGCCTCCGGATGGTGTCGATGGACTGCTGTGCCGGATAAAGGGAAGTGTAATGGAGGACGGGCTGAAGGATGATGAACTCGCGGGACTTCGCCTCACTATTTTTTTGGCCGAGCATGGTTTCATCCCAGGAGATCTGGTGAGGGCGACCTTGAGCGGCGTCATCCATGGCCTCGCCAAGGTTGGCGAAAAGGGAGAGGAGCCGATCGTCTTTTAGAAGCTTGTCCCCGCCTTGGCGGATCAAATCTGCCAGCATGGTGAAGAAGGACGGCATGGTGAGCTTTTCAGGGAGCATACCGAGAAAAGGCTGCACTTGGGCCAGGTTGTCGGAGAGGTTTTCCAGTTTCTGGACCGACAGATAGAGGAGTCCGTTTTTTCTAAAGAAGCGGCCGCCGCCAGGTATGTAAATGGAACGAAAGAGCCCTTTGGTCGCCTCCAGCCTCTTGGCCAGTACTTCTTGGCCGTAGCGGGCGGTCTCGGGAGTGGGAGCATCGATGATCAGCACCAGGTTGTTTTTCAGGTCCGGGAAGGCTTTCTGAAATTTGATCTCCTCCCGGCGAAAGGGCAGATCGCTTGCGATCATCGAGGAGAAATCGGTGTTGATCCGGAAGTTGGCCATGGTGAACCAGAGCAGGATCACCGAAACAAAGCCGGCGAACAGCACCACGGACAGCGGGTGGCGGAGAACGAAATCTACCCATCGGCGGGGCAGACAAGGGGTATTGTTGCGAATGCAGCGCAGCATCAGCGTCCGTTCCGGTCGAGTTGCGGGGCCGCCAGTCCTTTGTTGCTTTTCTTGAGGAGTCCAGGCCCCTCGGAGGCAAGCCACACGAGTAGGCCCGGAAACCCGAGCACCAGTTCGCGGCCCCGACGGACCAGAGCCAAAGCTAGAGCCCCTTCCGGCGGCAGCCCTAGAAGTCCGCCCAGCAACAGAATGCCGCCTTCCCGAACCCCCAGGCCGCCGGGGATGACAAAGGCGGCGCTTGCCACCGCGTTGCTCAGGCTTTCGATGATCAGCGCTTCGCCGAAACCAGCTCGATAGCCGAGCAGGTGCAACGCCAGCAAGGTTTCGGCGGCCTTCAGCAGCCAGCCGGCGAGGCGAAATGCACCGCAGGCCGCCAGGGTCCGGTGCTGCCGATACAAAAGGGCGATCTGATCATCGAGAGCCCTGGCATTGCCGGTCAGCAGGAGGACTTTGCGACCGTCGCCGAGGATCCTTTTGGCAAAATTCATTGTCAGGGAGAAAAAGCCGTGCCGCTGGGCCAGGAAAAAGAGGATCAAGAACCCGAAGGCGAGGATCACGATCCCGGCCACATCCGCCACCCAGCTGCCGCTTTTGAGAACACCGAGCAGCAGGGCAGCGCCGAGAAAGCTGAAGACGAACTGGGTGGCGATTCCTACCGTGAAGTCCACCATGACGGTGGCGCTGGCCTGGGTTTTCGGCAGGCGGCGGCCGGCAATGATAATGGCCCGCACCACATGGCCGCCGATTTGGGCGACCGGAAGAAGGGAGTTGAAGGCCTCGGCCACCCATCGCGCCCAGCAAAAGATCCTGAATGGCGGGCGGTCTCGCCGGGAGACGAGGTGCATCCAGCCAACGGTGTCCAGGCTCAAGGGGATGAAATGAAAGAGGGCTACCCAGATGAGGCTCCAACCGGCGGCGGCCAGCGCCGCGAGAATATCAGCGGTGCCCTCTCTGGCGATAAGGAAGATGAAGAGCGCCAATCCGGCAACGGTGGCGAGAATCGCTGTTTTTCGCATGTTTATATTGTTGGAATCGCAAAAACTAGCGATTCCAAGGATTCACAGTTTATAAGTTATTGTTCTAATATTCCTGCTCGTCGGGATCGGTGCTTTTTGCGAAGACAATGCACAAAGAGGAGAGGAAGACCATTTCTGTGCTTTTGTGTACGGTTCCGTTGCGGTTGCTCCGTTTTGCATGGACACGTTCTTGTCATGGTCTTCCTACTCGACTTTGCCCTCGATGGCAAGAAATGAGAATATTGTTGATGATCAAGGGCTCGCCGCCGGGCTTTTATGAAAACGATCTTTCCAGGCCCCGCCTCGCCCCAAACGGTGCCGGCGAGCGGAATCAACCGTCATCAGGGTGTACATAAGGCCGGCAACGGGCAGGAGAGTGGCTTGCCAGTTCGGGGCACCGTACCAGCGGGTGAGGGGAAGAAAGGTAAAGGTCATTAATGCCCAACTCCCGACTCCGGTGAGGGCGATTCCCCAGCCGACTGCCGTTCCTCCTAGGCTGCCCAGGGCCAGGCCGACGAGAGCGGCAATCGGCGGCAGTAGATAGAGGATGGCCATGCCCAGGATGGTGGCCACCAACAGCAGCGGCGAATAGCGGAGCTGGTTGTAAGCGGTCCGGGCCACCATCTCCCAAACGCCGCGCAGACCGCCGTAAGGGCGGATGCTTTTATGATCGGGAGACAGTCCCAGCCAGATGCGGCCGGGATGTCCTTGCCCGCTTTTGATATGGACAGCCAGCGCGCAGTCGTCGATCAGTGCTGCGGCGAGCGGCGTTAAGCCGCCGGTCGCTTCCAAGGCTTGGCGGCGAAGGAGCACAACGCCTCCGGCCGCAGCCGCGGTTCGCCGACCGGGATCATTCACCCGTCGGAAAGGATAAAGTTTGGCGAAAAAATAAACGAAGGCGGCAAGCCATAACTTCTCCTGCCGGTTTCGGGCCTGGAGTGTGACCATGAGCGACGTCAGGTCGAGCCGGCAGGCAGCTGCCCGTCCGACCAGCTGCCGTAAACTGCTCGGGGGATGGACGATATCTGCGTCCGTGAACAGAAGGTAAGGCGCTGGTCGGCGGGCTGTCGCCCGCACCCCTTGTTCCAAGGCCCACAGCTTGCCCGTCCAGCCGGACGGCGGCTCGGTTCCGGCGAGCACCGTGAGTCTTGCGCCCAGCCCTTGTTCCTCCGCCACCTTTTTGGCGACGGCGCCGGTGTCGTCCTTGCTCCGATCATCGATCAGGGTGATATGGAATGGACCGGGATAATCCTGCCGCAGCAAAGAGGGCAGGGTGCGGGCAAGAAGATCTCCCTCGTTGCGGGCCGGAACCAGGATGTCCACCTTTGGCCATTCATCCGGCGCGGGCTCTTCTTCTGCCAGCCGTTGGTCCGTCCGCCAGAAACCGCTCCGGCCCTGCGAAAGGTAGAACCAGGCTGCGAACGAAAGACCGCTTAGAAAGAGGAAAGAGGAAAGAACCATATCGCTGAAGACCATCTTATACGGAACCGGAGGGAAGCTTTCGTTGCCTCCGGAGAAAAGAAAAAAACCTTCTCAAGTATAGCACAGCACCTAATGGATTTTGCCTTCGCCCTCAGCCAGATAATCCTTCAGCTTCTCCTGTAGAGAATCGGGCCAGACCTCTTCGTAAAGGAAGGCGTCCGCCTCCTCTTTGGTGAGTGACTGCTTGATCTCGATCGGCAGGCTCCTCAGAATCTGCATGCGCTGCGGATTGGGTTTCTTTTTTGTCCACTTTTCTTC
>JARRJE010000020.1:0-11082 GCA_037379765.1 Deltaproteobacteria bacterium | reverse complement strand
GGATGGTGCCCTGGCGCGCATATTTGACGACATTGGTGGCCAGCTCCGAAACGGCGATTTCGATGAGTGAATAGGCCCGGGTATCGAACCCTGCCTTCCGGGCCATTTCCCGGCTGGCCCTTCTGGCGATGTGGGTGTCGATATCCGAGGTAACGGGAATCACAACCACTTTCTGACCACCACCCTGGTTCCCTTGCCGGCCGTCGAGCTCAACTCGAATTCGTCCATCAGCTTGCGGGCACCGGGCAGTCCCATTCCCAGACCCTTGCTGGTCGAATACCCTTCACGGAGTGCCATCTCGATGTCATCGATTCCCGGCCCCCGGTCTTCACAGGTGATCTCCATGCCTTGACGTAAATTTTTTTCGACCGTCGTTAGATATAAAATGCCTTCATTGGCGTATTTCACAATATTGCGGGTCAATTCGGAAATAGCAGTTGCGATTTTCGTCTGATCCACCAGACCGAAACCTACCTCCCTGGCGAGCTCCTTTGCTGCCGACCGGGAGGAGATAATATCTTCTTCGGTTCTGATTTCTAACCGCATTTTTTTCATCCTTGCAGCGAGCAAGATCCGGGGATTAAGCCCCCCGTGGTCTGGCGCAGCCATTCCAGCCCCTTGTCCATATTCAAGGTAGTGTAAACGCCCTTGAGCTCGATGCCCAGTTCCACCAGGGTAATGGCCACGGCGGGCTGCAGACCGGCCAGCACGGTTTTCGCCCCCATGACTCTGGTCATCTGGGCCGTATCGCTGATCAATCGCCCCAAAAAAGAATCGACGATATCCAGTGCGGTGACATCGATAAGAACCCCCTTGGCATTGGTGCGCGAAAGTTCTTCGACGATGTTTTTTTGGAGTTGCTCTGCGCTCCGGTCATGGAGTTCGGTCTGAATGGAAACCAGCAGAAAATCCTCGATTTTGAGAATAGGGACGCTCATTTCGACACCACCTCCAGGCCGACTTGCTGGAAGGCAGCGGCCAGCCCGCGCTGCAGGGAGGAATAGGTCTCGATATCCTCCAGATCGACCCCCAGGTGCACTATGCTCTGGGCGATATCCGGCTTGATGCCCACCATCATGCATTTGGTGCCCAGCATTCCGGCAGCCTTGATGGTTCTGAGCAAACGGTCGGCCACCTCGGTATCGACCATGGGCACGCCGGTAATGTCGATAATGGCGATGGCAGCCTGGGTCTCGACGATGGCCTGCAGCAAACTCTCCATAATCTGTTTTGCCCTGCCGCTATCGATGATGCCGATCAGGGGCAGGGCGATGATTTCGTCCCAGATCTTGACCACCGGGGTGGAAAGTTCGAGGATCGATTTCTGCTGCGCCTTGAGGCGCTCCTCGGACTGCACCCGCTCGGTAACATCCCGGGCGATGTGGATGAATTCGGAGATTTCTCCTTTCTCATAAACGGGATAGGCCGAGACCTCGGCATAAATTTTATTGCCCTCGCGGTCGAAATGAGTATGGAGCACCGAAACGAAATCGCCGGTGCGCAACACCTCTTCGACGGGACAGATGTCATAGGGCGGCTTGCAGGGCCGGTCGCTGTTGTGAGTGATATGATAGCAGTGCCCACCGATGACCTCCTTGACGCTCCGGCCGTATTTTTCCACTTTGTTGTTGGCCCAGAGAATTTGAAAGTTGCGGTCGAGCAGCAGAATTTCCTCTTCGATGTTTTCGAAAATTCTTTCATAAACCGTAAGGTTGTGCAGCATCTTCTGCCTGTCGCTCTGGCGCTTTTCGGCCATCTCATTCCCTCCTGAATCTTCCTGTAAAGCTGTCAACTCGGAGTTTTTTACCAGAAACCAAGTCGGAATCTTCTGAAATACATAAGGCAAATCATGCGAGAACGCTATAAAAAGATGGCGCTTCCCCAAAAGGGGGATGCTGAATCTGGCAGCGGCAGGTTTGACTGTTACGTATCTACGGGGGACCCCGGGTAGAAAATTCGGCGGAAACTGGATCTGGTTTGGGGGCTGTTATGGCCTCCAGGGCAGCGAAATGATGCGGATAGAAGCCGCTCCCGGCGCGAGGGTTCAGAACCAGGCCGGGGAATATACGCATGTGGCTTGTCGAGTCCGGCTCAAAGTCGTTTCCTTTGCAATCATTTCCCTGATGATCGACCCGTTGTTTTTGACTTGGATCAAGGCAGAGGCCAGCCAGCCTGTTATCTTGAAGAAAAATTCAGATTATTACGGGAGAATGTGCCATGAAGTGGAACGAAGAGGCTGAGGCGGCCATCCGCAAGGTACCATTTTTCGTGCGGAAGCGGGTGCGCAAACGGGTCGAGGAAGAGGCCGAGCGCCGTGGCGCGCGCGAAGTGGCCATTGAGCACGTCAACCGCTGTCAGCAGCGGTACATGAATAACATGGAAGAGGAGGTCCAGGGCTTTCAGGTGGAGACCTGCTTCGGTCCGGGCGGCTGTCCGAACAGCGTGGGGCCCGACCCCCACATCGCCCACAGGATCGAGGAGCATCTCGCCGCGGTTGACCTGAAAGCGGAGCTCAAAAACCGGATCGATGGCCCGCTCAAGATGCATCACGAATTCCGGGTCTCGATCGCCGACTGCCCCAATGCCTGCTCCCGGCCCCAGATTGTCGACGTCGGCCTCATCGGGGCCGTACGGCCGGAAGTGACGGACCAGGCTTGCAGCGGCTGCGGAAGCTGCATAGAGGCCTGCCGGGAAGAAGCGATCAGCCTCGATGGGAAGAGAAAAGGACCGACCATCGACTCGGCTAGGTGCCTGGCATGCGGCCACTGCATCAAGGCCTGCCCTACCTTTACCCTGGCGGCCGGTCGGAGCGGCTACCGCATCCTTGTGGGGGGCAAGCTCGGCCGCCATCCCCAGCTCGGTCAGGAGCTGCCAGGAATCTTTGCCGCGGACGAGGCCCTGGAGGTGGTCAAACGGTGCGCAGCCCATTTCCTCAGGCACAACCGGACAGGTGAGCGGTTCGGGGAGGTCCTGGCACGGACCGGTTGTGAGAAGCTGGGGAAGGGGAGATAGTCGGCCGGCATCGGGAAGGATTGATTGATCCATTAACCCTGCCATGGCAGCTGGGAGGCAAGATTTACAGGCGGTCCGTTGGACCGCCTTTTTCGTTGGTGTTTTCTAGTTGGCAACTAAATCGGAAATAAAAAGTTCGATAAATATTGCAAAATGTAGTTAACTGTGAAACACTTTTCTAGTCTTTAATTATTTGCTTAATTACTCGGTTTTCCTGCCAGCGGAGGAGAAACGAAATGAACGAAGCCGCCGCCGGGTCGTTGCTGGACGATCTTTTCCGGATTCTGGGGCGTTCCCTGGAATACCCGCAGGGGAATTGGCCGGATGGGGATTACCTGGCTTGGCTGGATGGTCTTTTGGCCGAGCTGGGCTGGGAAGAGGAACGGGCAGAGCTCCGGGACCTGCCGGCCGACCACGTCGAGCTGCTGGACGTCCTTCAGATCGAATATACTCGTCTTTTCATCAACGCGGTGCCCACGGCGGTAGCCCCTCCTTACGGTTCTGTCCATTACCCCGGCGAGGGGATGCTCAATAACCGGTCCACGGAAAAGACCCGCGAGTTTTATCGGCGCCACGGTTTCGACCTGGCCGAAGAAAGCGGTCCGGCCGATTATCTACCTCTGGAGCTGGAGTTTCTGGCCCGGTTGGCCGGATCGGGCCGGGAGACCGAAGCCGAGGTCTTCCTGTCAAACTATTTTCGCCCCTGGTTTTCCGCCTTCCGCGCTCGGGTACTTGCCGGCGCCCTTCTGCCTTTCTACCGGATTCTCATCGAGCTGATCGATTTTTTCACCCAACAGGAGGATAAGTATGAGAATTAAGGTGACCAGACGGAAATTTCTGCAGACTGCCTCTCTCACCGCTGCCTCAGTGCCCCTGGCCAAGATGGCCCGGGCCGAATCCAGTCTGGTGGAGAAGCCGATAGCCGCGCCGGGCAGCTTCACCGCTACCGAGACTCGCTACGGCGGTGTATGCGAGATGTGCTTCTGGCGCTGCCAATTGGTCGGCAAGGTGCGGGCCGGCCGATTGGTCAAGCTGGAGGGCAACCCCAAGAGCATAGAGAACGGCCGGAGTATTTGCGCCCGGGGCAACGCCGGCATCCAGCTTCTCTATGATCCGGACCGGCTCAAGTATCCTTTGAAGAACGTAGGCGAACGCGGCAAACCAAAATGGAAGCGGATCAGCTGGGAGGAAGCTCTGGACGAGGCTGCGGCCCGGCTTAAGGCCATCCAGCAAAAGCATGGCCCCCATGCCGTGGCGTTGTTCCCGCACGGGGCTTCGGCTTTTTACCCTTTACAGTACTTCGAGTTTACCGGCACCCCCAACATCAGCGAGGCCTCCTTCTATCAGTGCCGGGGGGTGCGGGACATGGCCTACCTGTCCACCTTCGGCTTTGCGCCGGGGGAGCACGTGGACATGGCCAACGCCAAGGTGATCCTGCTGGTGGGCACCCACCTCGGTGAAAACGTCCACGTCTCCCACCTTAAGCAGTATCTGAAAGGTCTAGAAAACGGAGCCAAGCTGGTGGTCCTCGATCCTCGCTTTTCCGCTGCGGCCAGCAAGGCCGACATCTGGGTGGCAATCAAGCCCGGCACCGACACTGCCTTCCTGCAGGCGGTAATGAAGCGCCTCATCGATACCGGCCGTTACGACAAGGAGTTCGTAGCCAAGAGTTGCGCCGGTTTCGATGAGCTCAATGGCTCCCTGGGAGAGGTTACCCCGGAATGGGCGGCTCGGGTCTGTGATGTGCCCGAAGAGCAAATCATTGCGGTTGCCGACCTCCTGGGGACGAACCTTCCCAACGTGGCCATCCACCCCGGCCGACACACCACCTGGTACGGCAATGATTTTCAGCGGTCGCGGGCCCAGGCCTGCCTCACCGCCCTCCTGGGAGCCTACGGTGTGCCGGGCGGGCTGATCCGGCCCAAAGGGGTAAAGCTGGGCAAGGCCGCCTGGGGGCACGGGGTCTTCGCCGAGGACTGCGATCTCTCTACGTTCTGGCCCTTCCATCCGCCTGGCACTCCCACCGAGGCGATCCGGGAAACCACCTTGACCGGCAAGCCTTATCCGATCAAGGCTTGGATAGCTTGGTCCAGAATCCTATTCAGACAATCCCCGATCAACCGCGGACCATCGAGGCCCTCAGGAAGGTGGACTTCGTCATGGTCACCGATATCATGCCCATGGACATCACCATGTTCGCCGACATCCTGCTGCCGGAAAAGAGCTACCTGGAGCGCTACGATTACGTCAAGACCGGCATGCAGTGGAACCCGGCCGACAAGCCGCAGCAGTTCGTGGCTGCCCGGATGCCTCTGGTGGAGCCGATGTTCGAGCGCAAGGACTCGGTATGGATCGTGAACGAACTGGCCAAACGGCTAGGCCACGGCAACAAGATCCCGGTGGCCTCGATCGAGGAGCACGTGGAAAAGCGCCTGGTCCCGGCCGGGCTCTCCATCGCCAAGCTCCGGGAACTGCAGGGCATTTCCCTGCAGGATGGCAAATCTCCCTATGCCCCGGCAGGCCAGCGTGAGTTCGAGTTCCGTACCGACAGCGGCAAGGTGGAGCTCTTCTCCGAACAGATCGACGATAACGACTTTCCGCCCGTGCCGGCTTACAGGCCCGCCCCGGAGGCGCCGGCAGGCTACCTGCGCCTGGTTTACGGACGCGCGCCGGTGCACAGCTTTTCCCGCACCCAGAATAACATCTGGCTGCATCATGAGATGCCGGAAAACCCTTTGTGGTTGAACGACCAAGTGGCGGCCAAGTCCGGCCTGAAAGACGGTGACCGGGTCATGCTGGTCAACCAGGACGGAGTCAAGTCCCGCAACAGCACGGTCCTGAAAGTCACCCCCGGTATCCGGGCCGACACCGTCTTCCTGGCCCACGGCTACGGAGCCATGAACCCCGAGCTTTCCGTGGCCCGGGGACAGGGCATTGACGATCAGGGACTGATCACCAGATTCGCAGTCGATCCGGAGACCGGGGCCACCGGCATGCGGACCAGCTTCGTCAAAGTGATCAAGATCTGAGGAATACAGGTCAACTGAAACAGGGAGGATACGACCTTGACACAATATGGCATGATCATCGACTTGGAAAAGTGCATCGGCTGCCATGCCTGCGCCGTGGCCTGCAAGGCGGAGTGGGAGGTGCCGGCCGACCAGGGCCGCAACTGGGTGAAACGGTTGGGGCCGAGCATGACCCCGGAGGGCCTCGCCTTCACGTACTACCCCGGCCTTTGCAACCATTGCGACCATCCGGCGTGCGTGGGGGCCTGCCCGGCTGAACCGGTGCCGATGGAGTTCAAAGACCCAAAGAGCGGTCAGAGGAAAACCCTAGAAGTGGCCGCCACTTGGAAAGACCCCTTTGACGGCACGGTACAGATCGACAAAAAACGCTGCCTGGGCTGCGGGGCCTGTGCTGAGGCCTGTCCTTACGGGGCCCGTTACGTCAACCCCGAGCTGGGCGAGGACGGCAAGGCGGACAAGTGCAACTTCTGCGTTGAGCGACGGGCGGCAGGGCTCGATCCTGCCTGTGTCCAGACCTGCCTGGCCGGGGCACGGACCTTCGGGGATCTGGACGATCCCGGCTCCGAGGCGGCGAAGTATGTCAAGAAAGGCGCGATAAGGCTGGAATCCGAGGCAGTGCAGATCGGTCCCAATGTCTTTTACTACGGCAAGAAGCGTGATTTGACCCTGTTGGCCTCGATCTGCGCGCCCAAAACCATGCCCCAGGCCTCGCTGCGGCGGGTCCTGCTGGCCCGGCTCTGCAAGGCGGCGGTCAAGGGCACGAAAACTCGTTCTCTCCTTGATCTGCTCGGCTGAAGCCAGCCCCTTCCTCCGGAACCAGGCCCGGTGGCGGAACGACCCGCCATCGGGACCATCTTGGTTTGGTCTCACGCCATGAGGTTGCCCCGCCGACTTGATTGCCGAATCGCAAGAAGCGAAACCGGCGGGCGGCGTCTCAGGTCGGGTGTTTTTCCAGTTCCCGCCTGCCGCGATTTGTGTTTCTGCAACTCCATCAATTTTCTGAACCGGATTCAGGCCCCTGCCACGGAAGGTGGATATCTCCCGGGCCGGCCGCCAGCCATTCATCTATTATTTTCCTCGCCCGGGCGAAATCCTCCTCCGCCACCATGATCACTCCCCAGCCGTATTGCTTCTGGAAGATGCCTCCGTAAACGGTATCGTGAAAAGAGCAGACCAGTGCCCGGATACCGTGATCGGCCAGCACCCCTTGCAAGGCCAAGGCCTCGGTTTCGTTTTCCGGGATCAACAGTTTTTTCATAAGCGTGCCGCCTGCGGCGATGTGTCGGGACCGTCATCGTGATCGACAGCTCGATAAGGATGGCGGCATTCGAGGGGCTTTCCTCTAATTATCTTAAGACCTCCAGCGTCTAAAGAAAACGGTTCTCAGACTGTTATGCATCTCCGGTTCGGGGGGAGTACGGTCCGATTGGGGCACAACCTGCTAAAAACAGCGCCGCAAACAGACCCAGCGAGCCAAGAAGCCCGGCGAATCTGCCGGCGTTCAAGGCTTGCAGCCCGTTCCTTTTCTTTGAGTTGTGCACAATGAGAATCCTTATCGGGCGCCCCCGAGAAAGACGATCAAGCCTCGGTCTTGTTTTTCTGCAAAGCCCGCAGGGAAAAGGCGGTGATATGATCGGCGATCACCTGGATCCAGGCGGCATCGTATCGCCCCGGGACCAACCTGGAAACCACCGGCCGGGAGTTGCGATAGAAGAGGCATTGGCCCATGATGCTCATGGCTGCCAGTTGAACATCCTCATCGCTCGCGCCCGGACCGATCAGCTCCTCGACGATGCCGGACAATAGGTTAAACAAGGGGCGGATCGTCTCCTCCACCACCCGGTCGAGGACCGGCGAGGGGTCGGCGATCTCCCGGATCATCAGCTTGCCGTGCCAGGCCGGCCGACCTTCGTCGAGAATGCGGAAGAGAAAGGTGCTCACAAAGGCGTGCAGCCGTTCCGGGGCACCGGCGTTTTCGTCCATGTCCAGATCAAACGGATACTTTCTCTTGGCGGCGGTGAAGGTGTGCTCCAGCACCGCCAGGTAGAGGCCTTCCTTGTCTGTGAAATAGTAGTTGACCGCAGCTACGTTGGCCTTGGCCTTTTGGACTATACGCCGCACTGTTGCGCCCCGGAAGCCGTAACGGGCGAAAACCTCGCCGCCGGCTTGCAGCAGCCGCGCCTTGGTGTCCGGTTTGGGCCGTTTTCTGGTTGCCATTTTGTCACCGTTTCGAAGTCGTCCTGGATCCGTGGCCTGAAAGCGCACGAGCGATAGACCCGAGAGATTAAAACGCTCGTTTGATTTTGGCAACAGAATTGTGGGTCCTGCCGAAAGTCGAAAACGGCTTGCGCCAGGAGTTTTAGCTATTTGGCGAGTCCGCGACTAGGATCGATGAGTCGGTTGAGGGCGTCCAGATAGGCCTTGGCGCTCGCCTCGATAATGTCGGTGGAGGCTCCTTGGCCCATCACCCTCCCATCCCCGGTTGCGAGCAGCACGGTAACCTGACCGAGGGCTTCGGTGCCTCCGGTCACCGCATCAATTTCATAGCGCTTCAGGTGCGGCTTCATCCCCACCGCGGCCTCGATTGCCTTGTAGACCGCGTCCACCGGGCCGTCGCCCCGGGCTTCGCCCGTGAGCATACTTTCGCCGCGGTGGATCCGGACCCGGGCTATCGGAGTGGTGCCTGTCTCGCTGGTGGCCTGGAGGTGGTCGAGCCGGAAAGTCACCGGGGTCGGTCGGATCTCGTCGCTGACAATGGCCAGCAGCTCCTCGTCGACGATCTCCTGCTTGCGGTCGGCAACCTTCAAGAAGCGCTTATAGATTTGCTCCAGAGCGGATTCCGAAACATCATGACCCAGCTCGGCCAGCCGGTGCTGCAGACCGTGGCGGCCGGTGCGGGCGGTGAGCACGACCCGGCTTTTCTCCATGCCCACATCTTCGGGCCGCATGATCTCGTAGGTTTCGCGATTTTTGAGCACGCCGTCCACGTGGATTCCTGAGCTGTGAGCAAAGGCGTTACGGCCCACCACCGCCTTGTTGGGCGCCACCCGCATGCCCAATGCCCCGGCCACCATCCGACTGGTATGGCAAAGCTCCCGACTATTGATTCCGGTGTCCAGACCATAGAAATCGCGCCGGGTCTGCAAGGTCATCACCACCTCCTCGAGGGCGGCGTTGCCGGCCCGCTCTCCCACCCCGTTGATGGTTCCCTCCACCTGGCGAGCCCCCCCGGCCACCCCGGCCAGAGTGTTGGCCACCGCCATGCCCAGATCGTCGTGGCAGTGGACGCTTAAGGTCACCAGGGCCGGCAGGATCCGGCGCAGCTCATGGATCAACGCTTCGTACTGCTGGGGCACGCTGTAGCCGGTGGTGTCCGGGATATTGACCACGGTGGCCCCGGCTTCGGCGACCTCGGTAAGGATGCGGGCGAGAAAATCGCGCTCGGCGCGGCCGGCGTCTTCGGCGTAGAATTCGACCTCGTCTGCCTGGTCGGCGGCATGGCGCACCGCTGCCACCGCCATGGCGAGTACTTGTTCCTTCTTGTAGGCCAGGGTATGGCCGTAGCGCTCGTCGCGGAACTTGCCGGCGATATGGATGTCCGATACCCCGAGGCCGGTGTGGATCCGGCTCCGGTGCGCCCCGGCCAGGGCTTGGCCGCAGGCGTCAATGTCAGCGAGCACTGCCCTGCTCAGGCCGCAGATCACCGGCCCCTTGACTTCGGCGGCGATGAGCTCGACCGAGGCGAAATCCTCGGGCGAGGAGCAAGGGAAGCCAGCCTCGATCACGTCCACCCCAAGGCGGCCGAGCTGCTCGGCAATAGCGAGCTTTTCTCGGCTCCCCAGCCGTGTGCCGGCTGCCTGTTCCCCGTCGCGCAGGGTGGTGTCGAAGACCGCCACCGATTGGTTCGCATCCATCGTTGCCCTCCTTGTTTTGAGCTTTGAAATAAAAAAGCCCGCTGCGGTTTCTCCGCGGCGGGCTTTTTCAGATTCGCTGTTATATGGGTAGATCAGCGCATCCTTCCTCCCGCCGTCGAGCAAAGATCGGCACCAAGGCTTAGAAGCCCGAGAAGAAGGAGCAGCAGTGCATTCCCGTCGATCATTGAGGCAATTCTCCCCTGCCATGAGGCTGGCATGGCCGAGAAGGCAGATTGTGGATGGATAGGATGATCGGTCATAGAATAGTTCCTGATCTTTGGTACACTTTGAACTGATTCGAGATTAGCGGCAAATGGTTAGCCTTGTCAAGAATTGTCATGGTGCATGAGGCAAAATCAAAATCGGTTTTCCTTAAAACTTAAAACTGAACACTTAAAACTTACACTTCGGTCTGAAGAAGTGTATAAAGGGGAACCTTTTCTCAGGAGAATCCTGTGCCCAGAAAAAAACAAGTCCCGGCCCGGCGCGATGCGGGCAAGGACCGGCCCCGGGCCGCTGCCGCTGTTCCCGGCCCTTCCTTTGCCTCCCTGCTCAAATCGCTGCTGCCGCAGCCGACCCGGCCGGTGGCTCAGGCGACCCTGGCCAGCGCGCCGCTCGCCTATCTCGACTATCCGGCAGAGGTCAAGGCCAAGGAGGAGGGGCTTCGTCTCTTTTGGCGGCATCACCGGCTGCCCGGCCGGCCTGAGCCCTTCATCGGCTCGCCCCTGCCGCGAGGCTACCGCACCACCTCGAAGCGGAGGACGGTGCTCAAGGGGAGCATCCTTTATCTTCTCTTCGGCGACGCCGGGGTCAAGGACCAGAACAAGCCGTTCATCGAATCGCCGCTTGAGCCGGCGGCGGACGGGCGGCTGTACCGCTTTCTCCAGAAGAAGCTGAGCGAGCCACCTTACCGCCTGGCGGCCGGCCACCTCAATTATCTCATCATCCGCGGCAGTCTCGCCTCCCGGGCGGTGATCTTCAATGTGGACGCCTTGAGCGGGCCGCTGGTCCGCAAACTCAAGCTCCTGGCCGGCCATCTCCAGAAACTCCCTGAACCCGCGGCCGCGGCCTTCGTCTACCACGATCCCACCCGGTCGGATTATTATCTCGAGGCGCGGCGGCCCGGC
>JARRJE010000019.1:0-11096 GCA_037379765.1 Deltaproteobacteria bacterium | reverse complement strand
TCGGCTCGAACAGATACTGCTCCCCCAGATCGGTGAGCAGCCCGTCGTATCCATGCCGGATACTGAGGTGGGGGCCTGTGCCTATCGAGCTGCAGAAGCAGAAGGGGGACACCCGGGTGCAGTTGAGGCCGATGAGCACGGTCTGCTCGCGGCGGCCTCGGTAGTGGGGATCGGCCAGCAGGGAGAGGTCCAGATAGTTGATGGCGTGGATGTCGCACGGGTGCACGCCGAGAAGCAGAGCCGGCTCGGCCGCGGGGGAAATTTCGCTTGCCGTCCAGTCCCTACCCAGCTCGAACCGCACCAGTTCCTGGTATGGGAGAAAAAGCCAGGTCTTGCCCGGCGGGATCATGGTCCTTTCACCGAGCGCGAGCTCAGCCGGGTCGCCGATCTCCTGAAAGCACGCATGGCGGCCCTCCCCCACCGGTCCGATCACTCGAAGAGAAGACCGGAGTTGGCCCACCCGCTTCAGGAAAGCGGCCTTGGACCACAGGGTCGACTGATCTTGAATCGGTGATCGGTCCATGCGACAAATCCGGTGTTAATGTGAGGAAACAATATTCAGATCTCAGGAAACCGTTTGCCCCAGTCGTACCACTTCCAGACGTCCCTGGAAAGCTCCTGATATTCTTTGTGGATGTGCTCGAACAGGCGGGCGTTCTCGATGGCAGTTGCTCCCTGGCTGGCCAAGGCGGTGAGGAATTCCTTTTCGAAGTCGCTGAACTCGTATGCCCGGGAATTGTAAACCCGCAGCACGCCGATGGCAGCCCCTTTCACTTCCAGGGGCAAGGAAAGCAGGGCGCCGATGCCCTCCCGAGCGATCTCTTCCGGATACTGCAGCAAGCCCCCTTTGGAGATATCGGGCACGGCCACGATCTCGCCCGCCAGACACTGCCTGTCCATCGGACTCCTTTCCACCTCCACCGGTCCTTTTTCCAGGTAGGCACGGCTGAGACCATAAGTCGCTTTGATCACCAGGAGCCGCCGTTCCTCATCGAGCAGCCGGATGGAGGCGGCCTTGAACCCGAGCACTTCCGCCGCATTCTCCACCACTTTATTGAGAACCTCCTGAAGCGACAGGGTGGAGGTGATGGAACGGGACACCTGGATCAAAGCCCTCAGCCGCTGCTCCAGTCGGGTTCGATCGATCAGGATGCCGCCGAGGGAGGCCAAGGCCCGGACCAGCTCAATTTCTTCGGGAGTGAAGATATGCGGGGAGTCGGTAAAAATCCGGACCACGCCGATGGCTTGACTTTGGACCGTCAAAGGAACGCTCAACACCGAGGCGATTCCCTCTTTCCTGGCTTCATCCACATAGAGCAGGTGGGGGTCGCTTGTGATATCCTCGGTGGCGACCGCTTCACCTGCCAGAATCCGTTCCTCCACCGGATGCTGGTCCAGTGGTACAGGGCCCTTGTCAAGATAAGCCTTGCTCAAACCGTAGGCGGCGACAATCTCCAGGGTCATGTGCTTGCGGTCAAGCAGCCGGATGGAGCAGGCTTTGACGCCGGCAGAGCGGGCGATATTCCTGGCCACCGCCTCCAGGGTCTGCTCGAGGTCATACCCCGTTGCCAACTCGCTGCAAAGCCGGCAGATGCCCGGGGTGCATATATCGTTCGCCGTCTTCATAGAAAATCACCTGCGGATTCGGAAAAACCAAGGTCGAGAGATGCCGCCTTCCTGGCCGTGAGGTGCAACCGGTTTAACGCACCGTCATCAGAATTCAGACATAACCGTTCTTACGGAACCATTCTATGGCCTTGACCAAGGCCTCCCGCGGCGGTGTCTGGGGCAGACCGAGCTCGGCAACCGCTCGGGATGAATCCACAAACATTTTCTTGCGGGCCATCCGTACCCCGTCCGGAGGGATCCGCGGCTCCCGGCCACGTAAAAGCTTTGCCAAGGCGGCATCGAGATAGGAGAGACCGAGCACCGGATAGAAGGGCAGTTTGCCCAAGGGCCGGCGAAGACCGGTGATCTCCGCCAGGGTATAGAGGATCTCCTTGAGGGTCATGTTGCAGTTGCCGAGAATGTAACGGCGCCCGACCCGGCCGCGGTCCGCGGCGGCGAGATGGCCGGCCGCCACATCGTCGACGTCGATCACGTTGAGGCCGGTATCGAGGTAGGCCGGCATCCGCCCTTGCAGGAAATCCACGATCATCTTCCCGGTGGGTGAAGGTTTCACATCCCCTTTTCCTACCGGGTAGGTGGGATTGACCACTACGACCGGGGCCCCCTGCTCCGCGAACTTGAGGACCACTTCTTCGGCGAGAAATTTCGACCGCTTGTAGTCGCCCACCATGTCCTTCAGGCTGACCGGCGTTTCCTCGCAGCCCCAGGCGGCTGAGGGCAGGCCGATGGTGGCCACCGAGCTGGTGTGGACGATGCGCTCGGCACCCGCCTCCAGGCCGGCCCGGATCAGGTTGCGGGTCCCTTCCACATTGATTGTGTACATGACCTCGGGATTCCGCAGCCAGAGGCGATAAAGGGCGGCGGCATGATAGATCCGCCGGCAGCCTCGGGCAGCCTGCTCCACGCTTCGCCAATCGGTGACATCGCCAAGCCGCCGATCGACTTTCACTCCATTGAGTCCTCGCAGGTCGGCGCCGGGACGAATCAGGATACGGACGTCCTCGCCACGCTCAACGAGCGCGTGCACGATGCTGCCGCCAATAAAGCCGCTGGCTCCGGTCACAAGATTCATAGGTCTCGACGATCAATAAGATTCGAACACTTCTCCCCCCAAAAAGTATAGCACAGATTCGGGGGCGATCCTGAAAAAGCAAATCGACCCCTCATCTTTTCCTCATCGCTTGTTCATAGAAATGAACAACACGAATTGTTTTCTCACTTCCGCCTGTTATACACTTGGATGAGAAAATGGATGAGCAAACCGATTCGGCTGCCGCCTTATGGCCTTCCCGGTGGAAAAACTTCGAACTGCAGAAAACCGGCCTGCCATCTCCTTTGTTGGCAACCACCCAAGAGAGTTCCACTCTCCTAAAGTAATAATCGCTTTCGCGGATCTTGCCGGCGGCTCACGGGTCCTGGGATGCAGGCAAAGGCAGGCAACTTTGCCAGAAAACTGACGGAAAAGGTGAAATCGTCATGCTTTCTTTTTGGCTGGGTCTCGGCTGGTTTTTGCTGATCGCCTCTTTGCTCCTAAGAGCTGTCAGGCAACTCTCCGCCTTCCAAAGCGTGCCTCGGGCCCTCTCTTCCGGCGAACAACCGTCGGTGAGTGTCATCGTTCCCGCCCGCAACGAAGAGGCCAATATCGTTGCCTGCCTGCGGGGACTGCTCGGTCAAGACTATCCATTCAAGTACCTTGAAATCATCGTGGTGGATGACGACTCGACCGATCCCACCTGGGAACTGGCGGGGCAACTGGCCGCTGTCCACCCGCAGCTGCGCCTGCTCCGTGCCGGGCCTCTTCCCAATGGCTGGGCCGGCAAGCCTCATGCCTGCTGGCGGGGGGTGCAGGCTGCCCTCGGCGCTTGGCTTTGCTTCCTGGACGCCGATACCCGACCTTCTCCTTATTTACTTACAGCCGCCATCCGCCACGCGACGACGGAAAGCCTGGACATGCTCTCCCTTCACCCCCGTAAAGAGCTCCGCCATTTCTGGGAAAAAATCATAATTCCTGCCGGGCTTTTCGCGGCCGCCTTCGCTTCGGACCTGCGGGCGGTGAACGACCCCGCTTCTTCGCATGTTTGTGCCAACGGCCAGTTCATTCTTTTCCGCAGGGAGGCATACGAGGCCATCGGCGGTCACGCTGCGGCCGCCTCCGAGATATGCGAGGACAAGGCCCTGGCGCGGCTTGCCAAAAAGGCGGGACTGCGCACCCAGCTGGCTGATGCCGCCGAATTGTTCAGCGTCCGCATGTACGCCGACCTCAAAGAATTATGGCAGGGCCTCACCAAGGATGCTATCGAAGTGGCCCCCAGCCCGGCCATGGGAATCGGTATCGCCATCGGCGCCGTGTTCGTGGGGTGGCTTTCTGTGCTTCTTCCGGCCATCGACTGGCGCCTTGCCGCTGTTCCCGATCCTGCTGGAGGCTGGGCGGTCGCTGGGTTATGTCTGGCCTGTTCGGGCTCCGCTGCCATCTTCGGCATGCAGATGGCGACCGCCCGGTACTTCCGCATTTCCGTGTGGTACGGTCTTCTCTTTCCACTGGCCATAACTCTGGTGGCCGGTCTGGCCTTTCACAGTGCCTGGCGGCGCTGGACCGGCCGGGTTCCCTGGAAGCGGCGGATCTATGTCGTCGAAGGTCATGATCATTCCGGCCCACCCGGACAGAGGATGGCGGAAGGGGTGATCCGCGGAGAAAGCAGAGAATGATCCCCTCTAGGCTGAGGTGAAAAAATGACCGCTCCCGCGGAGAGATCAAAATGGCTGCTTCTCCTTTTCGCCCTGGTAGCCGCCGGGTTGATTCTCTACCAGCTGCGTTACATTCTCATTCCCTTCACCCTCGCCGCCGGCTTGACCTATATCATCGGCCCGGTGGTGAATTGGGTGGAGCGGAAAAGCCGGCTCCCCCGTCTGGTCGTGGTTCTCTTTTTGTATCTCGCCATACTCGGTCCGCTCGCCTTCCTCGGCTCTCTTTACGGTCCGGCAGCGCTCAACCAGCTGAAAGTCTCTTTCAACGAGCTGCCCACCCTCATCCACCGCCTCATCGCCCAATTCATGGGCGGCAAGCAGATCCAGCTCATGAACCAGCCCATCACCGCCCAGGAGGTTTCGGAGAAACTGCTCTCCATAGTCCAGAAGATGTTCGCCTCCCCCGGCGGGATAATCGAGCTGGGGCGCAATGCGGCAAGCTTTTTGTTCGGCGGCGTTCTAACCCTGGTTGTGCTTTTTTATTTCCTCGCCTCACGCAATCTCTTTGCCCGGGTCCTGCTGCGGTTCACTCCTCGCCAGCATCATTGGCGAATCAACAAGTTCGTGCAGGGCGTGCACTATCTCCTCGGCCGCTATCTGCGCGGTATCTTTTTCATCATCCTCTATGCTTCGACCACCGCCTTCCTGGGGCTTCGCCTTCTTTTCGATCTCCCTTATGCCCTGCCGCTGGCGCTCCTTTCCGGCTTTCTGGAGGTCCTGCCGGTGGTGGGACCGGTTATTTCCATCGCCCTCGCCTGTCTGATGGCCATGGTGAGCGGCGGCTTCCTGCTTGTTTTACAGGTGGGAGGGTTTTACGGCGGCCTGCGGCTCACCATCGACAACGTGCTGGGCCCCCTCATCCTGGGCTGGGCAGCCGTTCTTCACCCGGTCATGATCCTGTTCGCCTTTCTGGCCGGCGGCACCTTGTTTGGTATTCTGGGACTTCTGCTGGCAGTGCCGGTAACCGCCACCATCAAAATGGTCATGGAGAACTGGGAGGAATATTCCGAATGAATGAATCGAGCTTCGACGAGGATTTTGTGGTTGAGGAAGGGGCCTGATCCGGCCCAAAACGAGATGAGTTCACTAAATTTTTATTGAATGACCAAAACCTTTAATTGGCTTCCCGCATCCGTACCGGTTGACCGTATTTTTCAAGGAGAACCGCCCTGGAAATCCAGATCTCGCCGCTCTTCATTTCCCGAATGTTCCGTTTGCCCAAAGCGGTCGAGCTGTAAGCCCAGATCATGAGGAGAAGATAGACCCCTTCCCAGAAGCTCACGAACCGCGCCATGAAGCCGGTCGGCCTTTCGGTGGCGACCAACTCGAATCCCCAGCGCCGGAAGAGTTCGGGGATGCCGATCTGACCCTGCCGGCCGCCGAAGGAATTGTCCCCCCGAAAGCCCTTCACTTCCTGCCAGCCCGATTCCTGGATATGAGCCGCAAGCTCCTCGAGCGTGATCCGCAGGCAGCGCTGAAAATCCCTGGCCCATCGCAGATCCGGTCGGCCGTCCTTCATGACTGGAATGTGCTCGTTCCACCAATGGAGATCTCCTACGGGCTCGCCGCATGCGATCGAGGTTCCGTCCGCCAACTGCACCGGCCGGGGACATTTTCCCACCGACAATCTGAGCAGGCACTCCTCCTTGGAGCTGAATTCGCGGATCTCTTGACGACGCAGAAGATAATGATCCAGCCGGCGTATCAGCCGCCGAAGAGGAGATATCGATACGGAGCGACGTTGGATCGACCTGCGCATTCCGGCCCCTCACCGACTCGAGAATGGATCCAGGCAGGCGGTTCGGCTACTGCTGCTTCCTAACCGCTGCCCCAATTCGACTGCCGGAGCCGGCAAAGCCGACTCGCGACAAACAGCGGGAAAATCCACAATAAGATGTTTTCAATTATCGACACAACTTGTTTTCAAGCTGCAGGTAACTCGCGAGACGGATGCCGCGTTCTTTGATGATGCCGGCCAGCTGCGAGCTGAGCAGGGTCTCCAGATCTCCCTGGTTGGCTCCCAACCGGACGTTTTCCCCGTCGGTAGCCGGATGGAAATAGATTTCCGCTACGGGAACATCGAGCGCGCCCAGCAATTTGGCCACTTGGTCCTCCCGCATCTGCCCGCTCTGCAGCAGTCCGCAGACCCGATCGGCGTACGGCAGCGGAAAACGGCGCAGCCGACGCCGGCACCAGCGCCCCAGAAGAGAGAAGCAAAACGCCCAGCCCGCGCGAACGAAAAGAGGTGGTCCCTCCCCTCTAACAAGGCCAAGCCGCCACTCGTCCCGAACCACCCGAATGCCGCCGGCCCCATACCGGACAGCCAGATTCAGCACCGTGGGGAAAATAACCGGGTGCATGTGCAGATGGCAGTGCCCATCCACATGGCTGAGCCGCAGGCCGGTGGCGGCAAACATCTCGAACTGGGCCCGCAGCTCTCCAGCCAATTCCTTCCGGGCTGCCCTGCTCCGGAAGTAAAGCCAGCCGGCCGCCGCCGGCGAGGCCGGGAACAAGCCTTGGCCGTCAACCAGGTGAGGCACCGTTTCCGGCGGGGAGACTGGCCGGCCGTCAGCGGCCACCAGGTGCAGCCCCATGGCCAGTGAGGGATTGCGACGGGCCAGTTCCACCGCTTCTGCCGCTGCCTCCCCTGTTACCATCAGGCTGGCGCTGGTCAGCAGCCCTTCGCGATGCGCCCGGATCACGGCGCGATTCACCCCGGTTGAGCGGCCGAAATCATCAGCATTTAAAATAAGGCGCATGGTATTGAAAATTTCTCGAATCCGAGGATTTTTATAATTATCCCTGATGACTCAAATTTATTCAATACAATTGAAATTGACCACCCGGGTTTTACGGCTAGCTTTTTTGGAGATCTTCAACGGCGTCCACCAGCACCTCGACCTTAGGCGCCATCGTCTGCCAAAAAAGTGAGCCTCCGGCCGCAAAAGCGAGTGGCCTCAGGAAGCCCCTTGCAAGAGGTCGTCAAACCCCATTGGCACGCAGCTGAGTACCGCAGCGGCTGCCGAAAGAGGAGTTTGCATTGCCTGAGCCCCCGAAGGGGGCGAGTTTGCAAACTCCCGGCAGTTGCGAGGACGCGCAGGGAAACCGCCGCAGGCGGGCCAGTGACACGGGTGCCTTTTCTTTTGGTTCGTTTTCTTTGGGCAAGCAAAGAAAATGAACAGAACCCGTACATTTTCGCCGGATCGGTAGAACCCCTCCGAGTCCATCGCTAAAAACGGTGGTTTTAGCAAAAAATAAACTAGACATGTGGTCGGATTTCTCTCCGGATCTCGGGCACAAACGAACACTTCCGGTTCAGATATTTGTCAGGACATCTGCGCATTCGATCATCCGCAATCTTCCAGAAAACAAAAATATGCCGGCTTCAGGTTTTTTCGACTCGCACTTCTGAAACCGCCGCCTTCTCTTCGTGCCGATTTTTTTCCGGACGAGCCACAAGGCGTCGACACAACCAGGTCCCGAACAACAGGCAGAATCCGAGCAGCACCTGCTGCAGATTTCCTTTGGCAGAGCCGCTTCCGAAGGCGGCAAATACCATGGTCAAAGGGATGAATCCCAGGAACGAGCCAGCCAGATAGGGCCAGAACGGAACCCGGCAGCTGCCGCAGAGAAGACTCTTGAAGGTGGCATTGGAGAAAGGAAAGAGGCGGCCGTAGAGGACCCACCAGAAACCGTTTTCGCGAAATCGGCTGCTCCAGGTCGCCAGGCGCCCTTGGGCTCGGCGCTGCACCATCGAGGCCAGAAAAAAGCGGCCGAAGGCATACACGGTTGCCGCTCCGATCATGGAACTGCCCAAGGCAAGAATGGCACCGATGTTGAATCCGTAAATTGCGCCGGCAACCCCGCTGACCCAGAGCCGCGGCACCCCGAAACTGATGAGGGCACCACCGGCCAGCAGAAAGAGAAGGCTGCTGCTCCATTCTCCGCCCGGCAACTGCGCGCCTTTCAGCAGAGACCTGACTTCCTGCACCTGACTAAGGAGGTCGGCAGCCATCTCGTGCCGGAGAAGCAGGGCAATCCCTAGAAACCCGAGACCCACCAGCACCAAACGCAAGACGTCCGGGGCGATCCTCTCGTGCCACTTGTCTTGGGCGTTTTTCATTTCAGCCATCTTCTGCCGCCTTCGCAAAAGGCATCCCCGCCGACAGGCCATGTTTTACATCGTATTGTTTTCTCACTCCCGTCCGCCGTGACTCGATACCTTCTGCGAATTGCCATCTTTTGGAGGACCTTCTTCCGCCGTGTAATGAAAAACACGCCTGCGCAGCCAATACACCCCCCACAAGTCGGCAAGCCCGACCCACAGGCGGCTGTTGACGCCGCCGCCGTACTTGCTTTTTCCTTTAAAGCGGGGGCGATGCCGTACCTTCATTTCAGCGACCCGAAATCCGGCCATTTGCACGAGGGCCGGGAAAAAACGATGGGCGTTTCGAAAAAAACGAAGACGATCCAGACACCTGCAGCGGAAGACCCGGATGGAGCAGCCGACGTCACGGATGTCGTCCTTCAGCAAGCGTGCGCGCACCCGATTGGCGATGCGGCTGGAGAGCTTTCGTATCGTGTTGTCGGCGCGGTTCGCCCGGATCCCGCACATCATATCCACCCCCCTCTTCTCCATCTCCTCGATCATGGGGAGGAGATCATGGGGATCGTTCTGGCCATCGCCGTCCATGGTGGCGATCAGCTCGCCGCGCGCCGCGACAAACCCTGCCTCCAGACCCGCCGACTGACCGCTGTGGGGGATCAAGTGGATGGCGCGCAATTCCGGGAATTGCCGCGCAAGCGCATCCAGCAGGCCGGGAGTGGCGTCATCGGAACCGTCGTCCACCATGATCAGCTCCCATTCGCCGGCAAAGCGGTCGTTCAGCACCTGCCGTACCTCAAGACAAGTCGCTTCCAGACAATCCGCCTCGTTATAGAAGGGAATGACCACGCTCAAACGGATCTTCGGTTTCTTCACCGTTTCTCTCCAGCCAGGGCGAAGCCCGTCCGCCTTCCTGTTGCCTGCTCCGGATTTTTTTGAGCAAAAAGGACATACCCTTGCGCCCTGGCCAGCACGTAAGGCGCGCCCCCTGGAAATTCCTTCCGGCCGTTGTGCTCCGCCGCCCTTAGATCTTTTTCTTCCGTCACGTACAAGGAGGGTTTTCCTCCGGCCGGAACAGTTTCCCGAGCGCCCTCGGCCGCCGGTTCATCGGCATCCCTGATCACCTGCTGCATGTAAAAACTTAGAGAATACCTCTGCCGGCCAGCCCAAACCCAATAGATCTGCGGTTTTTCGGGCAACTTTGCCGTCGCTCGGGCAAAGACTTCCGCCGCCGGCCGCATGCTTCTGTTGGGAGCAAAAAAATCCAGGCCGCCGGTGTAGACCACGAGAACGACGGCCCACAACAGGGCAATCCCCCACCCAAAGTGCCGCCAAAAGGAAATCCTCAGAGCCAGCGGAAGAAAGTCATCGGTAAACACTCGCGCCAGACCCAGGGAAAGAGGCACGAACAGCGGCAACACATAAAACACCATCTTCGATTTGGACAAGGTGAAGATGGCCAGGGAAATCACCACCCACAGTAAGGAAAAAAGCTGCCAATCCGCCAGACGGTGCCCCTTGTCGGTCAGAGAGCGCCAGACGCGTTTTCCGAGCCAGGGCCAAAGCACCAGCCAGGGGCCGACCCCGGCTCCCAGAATTGGCAGATAGTACCAGAAGGGCTCCACCCGATGATGCACGGTGGTAAAAATCCGATCGTACACCTCGCCGACCATGAAGTAAGAAAACAGGTGCGGGTTCTGCCACACCATCGTGACGTACCACCACAGGGACACGATCAGAAAGGCGCCGATTCCGGCAATGCTGGCCAAGCGGGGGCGATCCGCCTTCCTTCGGGCCCGAAGAAAGACGGCGATGACCAGAAATGGCAGCCAGCCCGGAGGGCCTTTGGTGAGAAAGGCAAGCCCGAAGGAAACCCAAAAGACCAAACGCCAGAGTGGACGCCTGGCCGGCTCGCCGCGCCAGACCTTCCAGGCAGCAAGCATTCCCAAAGTTTCCCAGAGGACGAGAAAGCCGTCGGTGGTCAAGGTATGGCCGCCGGCAAAGGGGATGGCCCCCGTGGCATAAATCAGGGCGGCGACAGAGGCCTGCCGCCGATCGAACCCCAGAGTGGAAGCCAGTTCCCGCACCGCCATGATGGTTGCGAGAAAGGCAAGGGAGAGAAAGAACCGGGCGCCCCAGGCATCGACCCCGAAAATTTTCATACCTGCACCGATCAGCCAATAGGTGAGCGGCGGCTTGGTCAAATGGGGCTCGGCAGCCAAAGAAGGGACGAGCCAATGACCGAAATGAAGCATTTCGAACGCGGCCTGGCCGTATCTGGCTTCGCTCGTGTCCCACAGGGTGCGGCCGCCCCAGAACAAAAAAGCAAGAACCAGGAACAGGAGCGGGGCCAGGTTGACAAGACGATCCACGTCCCACCGGTTCCCGGGACATCCTTTCGCTTTGGTGAAACTCACAATAGAAGTCGCTAAAATAAAAAATCAGTCTTGAAAAGCCGATGAACAAATACGGTTGTCTGGTTGCGCTATACCCTTATAGAATGAACCAAGGAGAGAGTCAAAAAAATAAACATCCTCACCTCCGGCCTTCCCTCCTGTCCGGCTTGAAACCGGTCAGAAGGGCTTCTCCTCTTTTCTCTCCCAATGGATGATCTAAC
>JARRJE010000018.1:0-11200 GCA_037379765.1 Deltaproteobacteria bacterium | reverse complement strand
GGGCCTCGCCAAGCATCAGTCGTTTTCACTGGCTACCTATTCACTGGTTGCGATCTTCACCAGCCTGTCACCGACCTTGACCGCCTGGCCGAGCTCGACCGAAATCTCCTCCACCTTGCCCGCCACCTCGGCAGCCACTGGCGTCTGCATCTTCATGGCCTCGAGAACCACCAACTGATCACCCGGGGCGACTTCCTGGCCCTTCTCCACTACGACATCGCAGACATTGGCTCCGAAAGGCGCCCGTACGTCGCCGGCCTTGGCCAAATCGACGATTTCCTGCTTGCTGAGCTGCGGCGCTGCGGGGGCCACGCCGTTGGCCGCTGCTTCTTCGTGAAAGACATAAGAGCGCTGATGGTGGTCCACATTAAGATATATACTCCACTCGCCGTCCTCGTCCTTCTGCTGGGGACCGATCTCGATGATGTGCTCCTTGCCGTTATGATCTCGGAACTTGAGGGTTTCTCCCAGTTTGAAGCCGCCCCGCCTAAAGAAGATGCTCGGCGGCAGCACGTAGGTGCGGCCGAACTTCTCTTCGAACTTGAAGAATTCCACCGCATCGTTCGGGTGCTGGAGATAGGTGACCAGTTGCTGGTCGGTGGGCTCGTGGCCAATGCGCTTGGCCAGATTCTGCCGCTCTTTTTCGATATCGATGTCCTCGATGGCCTCCATGCCCCCTTCTTTCTCCAGGATCTCCTTCCAGTTGGGGCCGAAAACCTTCTCGTAGATCCAGTCGGCGGGCCGGTAGAAGGGAAAGGGGCCGTATTTGCCCAGAAGCAGATTCTTGAGATCCCCCGAGGCATTGCTGTAGCGATCGCCGGACAAGACGTTGCTCACCGCCGTGGTCCACAAGATCTGGGAACCGGGGGTAACGCTCCAGTAGTTGCCCAGCTCGATCTGGACCTTGGGCAGCTCCTCATGGAGGATCTCGGGCATCTTGTCGAGGAAGTTGCCCTTCACCGCCTGCTCGAAGCTGGAGCCCATGGCCCCGCCGGGCATCTTATGAATCTGAACGGTGGGAGCGAACCCTTTGAATTGGGATTCGAAATATTCATAAAACTGGCGCTCGCTGCGGAGCACGTCAGAGGTTTCGATCACCTTCTTTTCGTCGATCCCCTCCGGTTTGATCCCATGTTCCTTCAGGGCATGGATGACGGTCAGGATGGGTGGCGGCCCGTAGTAGCCGGTAAAGGAATGGTCGGCCGCATCGACGATCTTGGCTCCATTGAGCACCGCCGCCTCGATGCGGCCCACATCGTTGCCGTCGGTGTTGTGGCCGTGATAGTGGATAGGCAGGTCCGGATACTTGTCCTTGATGGCGGCCACCAGCTGCCCGATGCGCCGGGGGGTACCCAGGCCGCCGTGGTTCTTGATGCACAGCAGAATTTCCTCGCCGGTGACCGCCAGGATCTCGGCCACCTTCTTCACGTAGAACTCGTCGGTGTGTTCCGGACCGGTGGAGAAGCAGATGCAGGGCTCGAGGATCTTGCCTGCCTTCTGCACCTCCTCGAAAACCGCCTGCATGTTGGGAACGTGATTGAGAAAGTCGAACACCCGCCACACGTCCACGTATTTGGCAAACTCCCGCACCACGAAGCGGATAACGTTCTGGGGGTAAGGCCGGTAGCCGAAGAGGTTGATGCCCCGGCACAGAGTCTGGAACATGGTGGTGGGCATCTTTTCCCTGAGCAGCTCCAGCTTCAGAAACGGATCCACCTGCTTGCGCAAGATATCCACATGGATGGAGGCGCCGCCGGTGATTTCCAGCGAAAAGTAGCCGGCTGCCTCCCGGTAAGGGGCAGCAAGCAGATCGGTGTGCAGCAGGATCCGGTTTTTGAAATCCGATTGGGACAGGTCCCTCGCGGTGTTGGTGATAAAATAGCCGTCCGCTGCGCGTAAGTGCTGCAGCACCTCGGAGATGTTCATTCCCTGGACGATCCGTTCCATGATATATTCCTCCTCGCCCGCCGCCGGCTCAGCCAGCTGACGCTAAACTTGTTCTCGAAATTTGCCCGTTTCTGTTCCTGCCGGCGCCTAGACCGCGTAAGGGTTCTCCCGCTTGTAATGAATTTCTGCGATCAGTCGGGCCAGCCTGTTGCCCTCATCCGCCTGTTCTGTGTATTCCAAAAGCTGCGGATGGGTATCCAGGTAGGAAGTGGTGAAGTTGCCTGACTTGAAATCGGGATCGGCTACCAGGTTCAGGTAAAAAGGGATGGTGGTCTTGGGGCCGACAATGACGAAATTGTTGAGGCAGCGCCGGAGGCGGTCCACCGTCTCGTTCCAGGAAAAACCGTGGACGGTGAGCTTCACCAGCAACGAATCGTAGACCTCCGGGATGGTGAACCCTTGGTAGACGAAGCCGTCCAGGCGCACCCCGTAGCCGCCGGGCGAGCGGTAGACGGAGACCGTCTTGCCGCCCTCGGGCATGATGTTGTTCTGGGGATCCTCGGCATTGATCCGCATCTCGATGGCATGGCCGCGGAGTTGGACGTCCTCTTGGCGGAAAGCGAGCTTCTTGCCCAGGGCCAGCTTGACCTGGGTCCGGACAATGTCGATGCCGGTCACCATCTCGGTCACCGTATGTTCCACCTGGAGCCGAGTGTTGATCTCCATGAAGTAGAAATTGTGATCCTTGTCCACCAGGAACTCGACGGTCCCGGCATTGGTGTAGCTCGCCGCCCGGGCCGCTTGCACCGCGGTGTCGCAAATACGGTCAAGCAGGTTCTGGTCCGTGATCAGCGAAGGGGCTATCTCCACCAATTTCTGGTTGCGGCGCTGAATAGAGCAGTCGCGGGTGCCCAAATGCACATAATTGCCGTACTGGTCGGCGATGACCTGCACCTCCACATGCTTGGGATCAAGCACCACCTTTTCGAGATAGACGGCATCGTTGTTGAAGGCCGCCTTGGCCTCGGCCCTGGCTATCGGGATTTCGGTCGCAAGCTGTTTTTCGTCTTCGATGCGGCGGATGCCGCGGCCACCGCCACCGGCGGTCGCCTTGAGCATCAACGGATAGCCGTGCTCGGCGCCAAAGGCCAGGGCCTGCTTGACGCCCTCTTCGCCGGCCGCCAGGTTGGGGGTGCCTGGCACCAGCGGGATGCCCGCCTCTTTCATGATCCGCCGGGCGATGACCTTGTCGCCCAGATTGTGGATCACCTCGGCCGAGGGGCCGATGAAGACGATCCCTGCTTCTTCACAGGCTTTGGAAAAATCAGGATTTTCGGCCAGGAAGCCGTAGCCGGGATGGATGGCGTCGGCCCCCGCCTTTTTGGCGGCGAGCACCACCTTCTCGATGTTCAGATAGTCGCAGCGGGGACCGTTGCCGATCCAGATCGCCTCATCGGCGGTCCGGATGTGCAGGGCCTCGGCATCCGGCGTCTCGTAAATGGCCACCGCGGCATAACCGAGCTCCTGGATGGCTCGGATGATCCGCAGGGCGATTTCTCCTCGGTTGGCTACCTGTATCTTTTTCAAGGGGCACCTCACTTCCACAGTTCGAAATTCTGATGGTCTTACAAAAAATAACCTCCCGGCGGGCCGGGTCGGAAACAAGTGCAGAGTGCAGCCCTCCGGCGGCGCTGCTGCGCAGTCGACATCTCGGGCTTGGTCTATCGTTCAAAGGGCAGCGGCCTGGTGAACAGCCGGGAAGGCTGCGCGCGATGCGAACGGAAAATTTTGCCGGATCTTCCCGTGGGTACAGGCCTAAAAAAGACAGTCAACGGGTCAACCTAGCATAGAAATTTGGGGGAGGCAAGGGGCAAAGCGATTTTGGCGATCGACGAAAAAACTGCAGGACCGGCCACTTATTCCAAGGGAGGATACGGAAAGAAGCGAGCAGGGAGGATACGGCATGCGGTGGCGGATCTCGTCACCAAAGGTCGAGAGACCCTTTCTGATGACTGATTAATACAACTCGTATTTCACCAGCAGGCCGTTGAGTCCCCCGTTCTTCAGGGGCTTTTTCCATGCGGGCCGGAGGCCCACGCTTTTAACCAGCTCTCGTCGGCCAAGGTAGAGATAGGCGGTGGAACCGGTGCAGCGGCGCTTGAGAAAATCACCGAGCCCTCGCATGAAAACGGCCATTTCCTCTCCTTGTTTAAGCCGGAGGCCGTAAGGGGGGTTGCTCACGATGACCGCGTTTTCGATCCCCTCCAGCTGCTCGAAGCGCCTGACCGCAAGGCGCACTCTGTCCCCGGAAGGAAGCACGGCCAGATTGGCCCGGGCGGCAGCTACTGCCTCGGAGGCCATATCGCTGCCAGCGATGAGGCCGACAGGGGAAACGCGGAAGGCCTGTTCCGCCTCCTTCTTCACTCTCTGCCAGAGGGCCGGATCGAAATCGGGCAGGCGCTCGCAGCCATATCGCTTACGCAGATAGCCGGCAGGAATACGACAGAAATGCATGTAGGCCTCTGCCAGAAGAGTGCCGGCACCGCACATCGGATCCACCAGCGGCCGCTCCCCCTCCCAGCCGCTCAGGCGAATGATGGCTGCCGCCAGGGTTTCCTGCATGGGGGCCGTCAACGATTGCAACCGGTACCCGCGCCGGTGCAGGGAGCCGCCGGAGGTGTCAACGGCGATGGTTGCGATATTGTTTTCGATGTGGAGATTGAGCCAGAGATCGGGTTGTCGGCGATCGATGTCCGGCCGCTTGCCCCGCAGCTCCCGGAGTCGGTCCACCACCGCATCCTTCAGGCGGAGGGCGGCGTACTGGGAATGGCGGAGGCGGCTGTGGCTCACGGTGGCGGCCGCCGCGAATGTCGCCCCCGGAGGCAGCACTTCCTCCCAGTGCAGCTCGCGGGCGGTGCGATAAAGGTATTTGTCACTGTGGCAGGAAAAACGGAGGAGCGGCGCAAGAATCCGGGTGCAGAGCCGGGAGCAGTAGTTGATCCGGTAAAGGGCCGCCCGGTCCGCTCCGAAATAAATCCCTCGAAAGACGGGCTTCACCTCCCGGGCGCCTAGGGCGGCCAGCTCTTCCCCGCCGAGGTCTTCGAGGCCTTCGGCGATCTGGGCAAAGTAGCGGTTGTTTTTTTGGTATGCGAACACGCGGCTGCCTCAGAGGCTCTTCTCAGTCCCCTGCGACGGCTGTTGGTTGCAGAAGGCTTCCTCCTCTCGGCACCAGTCCATCTCCAGGAATTTCTCCACAACCTCGGGGTCGAAATGGGTGCCGGCGAGCGATTGGATATGATCGCATACCTTCTGGCGCGGCCAGGGCTCATGATACATCCTCTCCGAACAGAGAGCATCCCACATATCGGCCACCATGAAGATGCGGGCGGCCAATGGGATCTGTTCGCCCTTCAACCCTCGGGGATAGCCGGTGCCATCCCATTTCTCATGATGGCAATAGGGGATGTCCAAGGCAGGCCGCAGGTAGGCGATGGGCGAGAGCATTTCAAAGGCATATACCGGATGCCGCTTCATAATTTTCCATTCTTCCGGGGTCAGCTGCTCGGGCTTGAGCAGGATCGAATCCGGCACCCCCATCTTGCCGATGTCGTGAAGCAGCGCCCCTCGCCTGACATGGGCGAGCTGGTCGTCCCCGATTCCGAACCGCCGGGCCATCTCTACGGTCATCTCCGTCACCCGCCGGGTATGGCCCTCGGTGTCCTTGTCCCGGAGCTCGAGGGCCCGCGACCAGCCTTCAATGGTTGTATCGTAGGCGAGAATGAGGTCGGCGTTGCTGCGCTGGAGGTCCCGAAAGAGGGTGGCGTTGTCGATTGCGATGGCCGCTTGCACCGCCAGCGATTGGAGGAACTCGAACCACTCGGGAACGGGATCCAGCCGCTCCCGGTGAAAGATCTCAAGGACTCCCTTGATCTGGCCCTTGGCCACCAGAGGGACCGCGCAGTAGGAAACAAAGCCCTCGCCTTCGATCAGAGTTTGTCGGTTGAACGCGCCGGGTTCCTCGGCCAAGTCGGGGATGAAGGTCATGCGCCGCTCCCGGGCGGTCGTGCCGGCGCTCCCTTCCCCCAACCTCTCCTTCGTTTTCTCGATGCCTCGGGTGCGGAAGCCGCCGCTGGCACCATACTCGAGGATCTGGCTGTATGGATTGAATAGGAGGATTACCAGCGCGTCCACTTCAAGCCGAGGGGCTACTTCCTCCAAAAAAACATCCAGGGTGACCCGCAAATCGAGGCTCGAGGTGATGATGGTATCAATGGCATGGAGAGTGACCAGGTGCTGCAGACGGGACTTGGCTTGCTCCTGGGCCTGCTTGCGGGTCTCCATCTCCTGCTCGAGTTCCAGGTTTTTATGGGAAAGCTGGGTGGCGACCTGGGAGAGCTCGTTTTCGCTCTCGCGCATTTGGCGAATCGTCCGCAGGGAGAGATCGATTACGAGAAAGACGAAGATGGCCCCGGCAAGGAAGACGCTGCCGGTGAGCGCCTCCACCGGGATGCTGAGATGGAAGACCAGGATGAGGAGGAAGATGAGGTAGCCGATCAGGAAAAAAAGCATGAACCGAATGAGCAGCAGCCATTTGCCCTGGTAGGCCGTGGGCACATAGCGGTTCCCCCGCCGCCCCGTGAAAATCGAGGCGGCCAGAAAACCGACCCCACAGAGGACGGCGACGATGGCAAAGATCTGGATCGAGTGCATGGTCAAAGGATTTTCATTTCCTAATCGTTACTGTCAAATTGTTCTCTGCTCATATTATATTGAGATTACATATAATTGTCATTCTCTTCAAGAAGTGCCCTCCGCGACGCCACTTACCAATGGGGTTGGTTGCCGATTCTGTTGTTCATCACCTCCAGGGTATCGTTCACCACCACGAAGGCCTCGGGGTCCAGGCGGTTGATCGTCCGCTTGATCTGCCCCAGCTCCCGGAAAGTGATAACGGTATACAAGATGTGCTCCTTCCGGCCGGTGTAACCGCCCTCCCCTTGGAGCACGGTCACCCCCCGATTGATGCCCTTGAGGATTTCAAGGTTGATCTCCTGCCATTTCCGGGAAATGATGAACACCGCCTTACGCTGGCTGAGCCCGGTCACCACCAAGTCGACGATCTTGGAGCTGACGTAGATGTAGATCACCGTGTAGAGAGCTGCCTCCAGGGAAAACAGGAAGGCCACAAGGAGGAGGACCATACAGTTTACCGCCAGGATGGTGTTGCCGAGCTTGATAGAAAAGCGGCGGAGCAGCATGATCGAAAGAATGTCGATGCCGCCGGTGGAGCCGAAGGAGCGAAGAATAGAGCCGGAGCCGACACCGATGATGATGCCGGAGGCCAGGGCACCCAGGATCTTGTCCTGGATGGGGATTGTGACGTGGACCACCGCCACGGCGCCGGTAAAAATAAAAAGACCGGCAAGACTGTAAAAGAAGAAGCGCCGCCCGACATGCATGAAGGCGAGCAGATAAAGCGGGATATTGCACAGAAAGTAGATGACGGCGAAATTGGTTCCGGGCAGGAACTCGCGGATGATCAAAGTCAAGCCGGTCACCCCGCCGCTCACAAAGTGCTGCGGGATGAGGATGCCATTGATGGCCACGGCGCAGAGCAGGCTGCCGCCGGCGATCAGAAATAGGTTCCAGAAGATCTGACGAAGGGCGTTCCAGCTTATCGATCTCGATTCAGCATGCTGCATGGTGAGCTCCATCGACGATGTTATCCGGGATGATAGAGGTGCGCCTGCGCTCTTCCGTATATTACCGGAGAGCGGTGGTCCAATTGACCGTTAAGATTTGTCAGGAATGAAAATGAAAATATGGCAGGGACCCTGCAGGCGGGTCGAGGGAATTGCCTGGATCGGTGATTTTTTCCTTCTTCTCAGCGTGAATCGCAACCACGCCAAAAGTGCGGCGCAAAATACCCCTTCCGACCTCTTTTTGCAAGCAGGGAAAACATTGCCGGTTTGATCGGATTTATCGATCCGTTTTCTGGGCCTTTCGAATCCAGGAGATCTCCTTGGGGAGGATCAGCCGCACCGCTCTCTCGAACAGGAAGTAATTGAACGACCAGTGGATGAGCACGATCAAGCGGTTGCGGAAACCGATGAGATAAAGGAGATGGATCACTAGCCAAAGAAGCCAGGCGAAGCCCCCGCAGAAGGAGTATTTTCCGAGCCGGACCACCGCGGCCCCCCGGCCGATAGTTGCCATGGCGCCCTTGTCCCGATAAACGAAGGGCTTTGGTTTGTTCCCTGCGGCCAAGGCCAGGATGTTTTCGGCCGCCTGCTTGCCTTGTTGCTTTGCCACCGGTGCGATGAGGGGAAGGGGCTTTCCTTCCTCGATGAAGCTCAAATCGCCAGCCACGAACACTTCCGGGCGTTCCCGGAGCTGGAGGGTGGGCTCGATCCGGATCCGGCCATGCGGCGAGACCGGCAGTCCCCAAGCTGCATACGCAGGATGGCCGCAGACGCCGGCGGTCCAGAGCACGGTCTCGGTAGGAAGCACGGTTCCGTCTTTGAAAAGAAGCCGGTCCGATCGCACCCCGGTCACCTGGGTATTCAGGCGCACCTCTACCCCCCGTCTGCGGAGCCGGTCGCGGGCATAGCGGCGCAGCTTATCCGGGAAGCCGGCAAGCAGGCTCTTCTGGGCCTCGATAAGGACCACTTTGGCCTCCTCCACCCGGCCAACCCGGAAATCCTTGCGGATTGGCCCCCGAATCAGCTCGGCCAGGGCACCCGAATATTCCAGACCGGTCAGGCCACCGCCCACCACGGCAAAGGTCAGGAGCCGCTGCCGCCGCACCGGGTCGGGCTCGAAAGCGGCCTGCTCGAAGCACTGCATGATATGATTGCGAAGGGCGATCCCCTGCTCCAGGGTTTTGAGGCGGAAGGCGTGCTCTTCCGCTCCCGGCACGCCAAAGAAGGCGGTGACGCTGCCCATGGCCAAAATCAGGTAGTCGTAAGAAATATCGAAGCGCTGGGTTCGCAGGCGGCGGCCGGCAAAATCGATCCCCTGCACCTCGGCCATGATGAAATCGACGTTGGGCGTCTGGCGGAAAATGGCCCGCACCGGGTAGGCGATCTGCTCCGGCTGGAGCTCGGCTGCGGCCACTTGGTAAAGAAGGGGCAGGAAGGTGTGATAGTTGTTGCGGTCCACCACGACCACATTGAGATCGGTATTCGCCAGGGTCCGCGCCGCCCACAGTCCGCCGAACCCTGCCCCCACGATTGCTACCCGGGGGCGTTTGCTTGCTGAAATTGAATCTGCCATGCCCATTATCTTAGACACTCTGAACGGAAAGATCCAACGTAGTTCCCCTTGAGTCAATTCTGTTTCGTGATGCCAACTTCTGCGTTGCTCCAATCTCGGGAAAGGCCTTACTCGGTTCTTCTCACCAACCTACTGACTTTGTTTGACATCACCCCTCTCACTTGCGACATTAGATGAAGACCATTAGAAAAACTTTCTTTTCCATCCCCCATGCCGGGCCGCCCTTCCGGCCAGACAAACAAACTCTGCGAAGGAGGAACCCATGTTCGACGGCTTGTATCAGTTTATCTATAACAACTTCGGGTATGCCCATCCGCTTCACCCGACCCAGGTCAACATGCCAATCGGTCTGACCGTGGGTGCTTTCGTCTTCATTCTTGTTGTCGTTGTATTCGGAAAGAAGGAGCTGATGTCCACCGCTCGGGCAACACTTCTCCTGGCCCTCCTTTTCATACTCCCCACCGTCGCTGCCGGTTTCATGGATTGGCAGCACTTTTTCGGCGGGGTCTGGTTTTTCCCCATCGAGATCAAAATGATTCTGGCCGGCGTGCTCTTCGTGCTCCTGCTCCTGGCCACCCTTCTCGCCGGAAAGCCCGAAAGAAAAGGAATCGTGCTGCTTTTGACCTTTACCGCCTTCTGCACCGCAGTGACTTTAGGTTTTCTCGGGGCGCAAATCGTTTTCCGCGCCGATGCGCCGATATCAAAACAACATCCGCAAGGACAGGCCATCTACCTGGGCAATTGCAGCGGCTGCCACCCTCGCGGGAGCAATATCCTCAAGCCCAACATGCCGATCATTAAATCCGATAAGTTGGATAACTTCATGGATTTCGTCGGTTGGATCCGAAAGCCCAAAAAACCGATGCCTGAGTTTTCCCCGAAGAAAATTTCCAATGAGCAGGCCCAACAGCTTTACGACTACCTGTCGAGTCTTTGGGGGCCCATGGCGGAAAAAAAGGAGAAAGAGGAAAAGGGAAAAGGAGAATCGGCGCAAGGAGATATGGAGTAGATTGATCCGGGCAAGGCGAGACAAATGTTCTCGCCTTGACCTTGCCCCGATTTAGTAGACAGTCAGTTAAGCTGCAAGTTTGAAATATGCCTCCTCGAATTGAACGGGGCTCAAATATCCGAGACTCGAATGGAGGCGGTGCCGGTTGTAGAACCGTTCAATATACTCAAATATACTTAGCCTGGCCTGTTTCCGGGAGCTATACCGTTGATGGAATACCAGTTCTTGCTTCAATGTGCCGAAAAAACTCTCGACCGGGGCATTGTCCCAACAGTTTCCCTTGCGGCTCATGCTGCACCGGATGCCATATTTGGACAGCAGAACCTGGAAGTCAGCGCTGGCATATTGGCTGCCGCGGTCTGAATGATGGACCAGCCCAGGTGTTGGTTGGCGCCGCCTGATCGCCATGGTCAGAGCGTCCATCACCAGATGTCGGTCAATCCTGTGGCTCATAGACCAGCCGACCACCCCGCGATTAAACAAGTCCAGGGTGATGGCCAGGTAGAGCCAGCCTTCGCTCGTCCGGATATAGGTGATATCAGAAGCCCATACCTGGTTCGGCGCTACGGGTCTAAAATCGCGGTTGAGCAGGTTGGGCGCCACCGGCAGATTGTGCTTTGAATCGGTTGTCGCTTTGTAGCGTTTTTTAACTTTTGCTTTCAGGCCATCTTCTCGCATCAGGCGCGCCACACGATTTTTACTGCATTGTTCCCCTTGCTGTCGCAGCTCTCGATGGATCCGGGGGGAGCCGTATATGGCGCGAGTTGCATGATAGACTTTTTTGATCTTTTGGAGCAGCCCTCGATTCTGCTGCCGACGGGGCGACTCCGGCCGGTTTCCCCAGGCATAAAAGCTACTACGGGAGATTCCCAGTACCGAACACATCAGAGAGACCGGAAATCGCTCCTGATGATCACGCACGAACCGGTAGATCACTTCTTTTCCTTGGAGAAGATGGCCATGGCTTTTTTTAAAATGTCACGCTCCATGCGTAGCCGCTGGTTTTCTCGCTGGAGCCTGCGGAGCTGC
>JARRJE010000017.1:0-14302 GCA_037379765.1 Deltaproteobacteria bacterium | reverse complement strand
GGCAACGAAGACGTTTCCCTGGCTGATCTGCTCCGGGCCCGGGGGATGGGACTCGACCACCTGCCTGGTCCCGGCAAGTGGCTGCGGCTCAAGGACAGCCCTCTGGAATGGTTTTACAATCTGGGGGAGGAACGGTTGTGGCAGGATAAGGCGAGCGGCCGGGAAGGCGTCAGGCTTACCCGCCGGGAGCTGCTCATGCTCTCCGCCCTCGCCCCCGAGCTGAAGTTGACCGACGCTCAAGAGAAGGAGCAGTCCGCCCTCCGCCGATTTCTCGATGTGGACAGCTGGACCGATCAGCATCAGCTGCCCCTGATCCCGGCCCATTTAAGAGATTATCAACGCAACGGCCTGGCCTGGCTCTATGCCCTTTACCGCAACCAGTTGGGCGGCATTCTGGCCGACGACATGGGGCTGGGCAAAACCCATCAAGCCCTGGGGCTCATCAAGGCGATCCTGGCCCGAGACGGCAGCAAGCGCTTTCTCGTGGTCTGCCCAGCGACAGTGGTCGCTCACTGGGTGGAAAAAATCCGGCATTATTATCCCGAGCTCGACCCCCACGTCTATCACGGCAGCAACCGGGACTTGGAACAGGCGGCAGACTGGAACCTCTGTCTCACCACCTACGGCATCATCCGCCGAGACGCGGAGAAGCTGGCCCAGCTCGAGTTCGAGGTAATCATCTTCGACGAGATACAGCACATCAAGAACAAGAAGACCGATGTCCATGCCGCGGCCGCTTTTCTCAACGCACGGGTGGTGATCGGGCTCACCGGCACTCCCTTGGAGAACTCGGTCCATGACCTGAAGGCCATCTTCGACATCTGTCTTCCCGAATTTCTCGGCCCCGATTCCGTTTTCAAAAAAGAATACGCCGACCCGATTGCGGACGCCAACGACCGGCACAAGAGGGAACTCCTGGCGCGGCTGCTCAACCCCTTTATCCTGCGTCGCACCCGGACGCAAGTGCTCACCGAGCTGCCCCAGGTGATCGAAGATGTGCGCATCTGCCGGTTGAGCGACGAACAGGTGAACCTTTACCGGGAAGTGATCACTAGCCGAGGGCAGACGCTGCTCAGGCAGCTCGCCCAAAGCTCGAGCCACAAACTTCCTTACTTGGAAGTGCTTGCGGTCATCAGCTATCTCAAGCAGATCTGCAATCATCCCTGCTTGGTGCAAGGGGAGACCGATTGGCGGCTGTACGAGAGCGGCAAGTGGGATCTCTTCGTGGACTTGCTCGAGCAATGCCTGGCAAGCTCCATGAAGGTGGTTGTCTTCAGCCATTATACCCGCATGCTCGACATCATCGAAGGTTATCTCGATGAGGTGGAAATCCCTCATTGCGGTCTCCGGGGCAGTATGCCCCTCAAGAAACGACAGCAGAACATCCGCCGGTTCAACACCGATGCCTCTTGCCGCGTCTTCTGTGCCAGCCTGCTCGCCGGCGGCGTTGGCGTGGACCTGACCGCCGCCCAGGCAGTCATCCATTACGACCGCTGGTGGAACGCGGCCAGGGAGGACCAGGCCACCGCCCGGGTCCACCGCATGGGCCAGAAGCACGTGGTCCAAACCTTCAAGTTGGTGACAGCAGGAACCCTGGAGGAAAAAATCAACCTGATGATCGCCAGAAAACGCGAGCTTTCCCGCCATCTGGTGCGGGAGGATGACGCCGCCATCATTAAGCGGCTGAGCCGGGAGGAATTGATGGAGCTCCTCGACTGGAGCCAGTCCCCGGACGAATCCCTTCCCGGGGCAGCGGACTTAGCCGTCATGCGCACCGGGACGGGCAACGGCCGGTAATTGTCGACAGCTCTATTCTTTTTAGGGATTTTTTTCGCACTTCTTCTTTTCTTTTTTTACAATTCTCTTGCTTCCGCCTTCTTATCTGTGGCAGCATGGTATTCAGATTTTCCTAACCAACAAATGCCGTGATGAGCCACATCAACATTACACCGCCACCAGCAAGACCGAACCGGCAGGCCAGAACTGCATGATGGCAAGATCCCGGCTCCGGTCATTTTTTTGTGAACCAAGACTCGGGATTGGGCCGACAGCCATGTCTCCCGAGCCGGCAAAAAGTGGCCGCAACACCGGCAAAGCAGGTGATGATCAATTTTAATTTTCGCTCAGGTTCTGACGCGTCCCATTGACACGGCAGTTTATGTGTATCACAGCAAACGAGGCAAGAGATGGAGAAAACGATTTATGTCGGCAACCTGCCTTTTAGCTCTAGCGAATCAGAGATTCGCGATCTGTTCTCGCAGCACGGGACTGTGTATTCAGTGAAAATGATTCATGATCGGGAAACCGGACGTCCCCGCGGCTACGGATTCGTGTCCATGGAAGAGCCAGCGGCGGTGGCAGCCATCCAGGCACTGGACGGCCAGGTCTTCGGCGGCCGCAGCCTGCGGGTCAACGAGGCTCGGCGGAAGAACAGCAGCTACCAGATAGGCCGTCGCCCGGTTTATTGATTCGCCTTCTCACGACGACTGATCCGGCTGCCGCCAGGGAACCAGTCGAAATGGAGACCGGGAATCGTCCGTTTTTCGGTCCGCAGCAGTTGGCGGTTTGACAGCAAGCTGCATTCGGTTTATTCCTTAGTGAAAAACGGTTTTTTCCCCTGTTAACTAAGGAGCGAGCGATGACCCTGCGCACCTGCGTCGCGCCCTCCGGCCGATTCGTTTACGGACTTCACCGGCCGCACTATTCTGTCGCCAATCTCAGGGCAGGAGATCCCATCTGTCCTTTGGGCCGCCTCGCTGATGGTACCCTGGTCGACAACCGTCGAAATTTCCCGCTTGACGATGTCCGCGAAGAGGAGGCGGATTGGATCTTCGAGATTCCCAACCCCTTTCCCTTCCGTGGCACCACTTACATTGACAAGGTATGGGCCGATGCCAAGGCAGCCGCGCCGACGGTCATCGCCCTGCCGGAGGCGCCGCCGGTTTCTTTCTGCCGGGCCATGGCCGGGCTCACCGGCGATGCGGTGCCAGCCGGCATGGAGCTCGAAAAGGCGCTAGCAGCCTTACCGGAGCCGGTGCTGCTCGCCCTGGCCGCAACCTCCACAGATTCATCAGACCTCACCGCCATTGCCCATCTTTGCTGCGACTTCACCGCCGGGCCGGACGGCCGGCCCGAGGGGCTGCGCTATCGGCTGGAAAACGGCCGCCAACGGCCGGTCATCCGCCGGCATGCCCTTTTTGAAACAGTGGTCAATAACCCCCATCTTCCCGACGACTACAAGGAGGTCATGGTCCTGCGCCCCGGCGCCCAGGGTGGCAGCGAGATCGTGGGCGAATGGCGGGATGGTGCCCATATCTACGAATACCTGCGCCGAAACAGCTATATCCCCTGGGGCCATTATGCGGCTAATTTTTCCGAAGACTCCGTCCGTTACCGGGTCGGCGCCCTGACCGCGGCCGAGATGGGCGGCCTCAGGCATCTATACTACCAGCGCACCTATGTCCGCCTGGCCGAAGCGCTTGATTTGCCTGTGCCGACCCGGCGGCCGCTTTCCATCAGCGAACTGGAAGACATGCGCGGCCGGCTCACGGAAAAGATCTCTGCCGGTGCCGCCCTGCCCTTCGACGCTACTCTGTGGGGCTGGAATTATGGATTCGACTTCGCCCCTTCGGGCTACCGACTGCACGCCTCCCACCAACAAATTCATCAGCAGTTCGCCCTCCTTCCGCCCGTGGTGGAGGCCTGGCACGCTGCAGATGAACCGGCCGGCACTCTCCCCAGCTACGGATGCGGCGACCTGGTTGCGGACTTCATCCGCCAATACCGGGAAGAGACAGAGGCTTCTTTTTTCGAAAAATACATCGAAGCCATCCGCGCCAACCGGCGGATGGACGAACGGAAGGGGGAAAATAGCCTGGTGGTCTACGAGGACGGAGAAGTGATGCTGTTCGTACCCAAGGCCCAGACCTCCCAGTGGGAGCTGCAGCTGATGACGGTGAAGCCGGTGGGTAATGTCCTGGAGGCGGATACGGCCTGCCGGAAATCCCTGGACCGGGCCGTGTTCGTCGCCATGCGTATCCTGGCGGCCATGGGGGCGAAGATGGTGACCACCATCGAATACCCCAAGCGCTTCGGAGCGGAGGAAAGAGACCAGCGATTGCTGTATTCCTTCCTGCCCCGGCTGCCGGAGTCACCGGGAGCCTTCAGCGAGGCCCAGCTCCGATTCATCAACGGCCATTACCCAGAGGACTTCGCCATCGCCTGCCGCAGTCGACTCGTCCAGCCCCTGGCCGATCTCGAAAAAAGATGAGGACTAGTATTCGCAGGTCCTTCTGTCCGGACTGCGGCAAGCAGAACCTCCGCCCCCAGGAAGGAGATAAGCGTCCAAAGGTGCCGCAGATTCGCGCAAGCGCGACTGACCGCTATAGCCCGCTATGCGGACAGGAGCGATCGCGCGAAGATGCGGTGCCTGTGGGCGCTTATCAGGGGGTGAGGACTTTGGTGGCCTTTGTCAGGGTCTCGAGAATGGCGTACATGTTGGAGACCGAGCCCACCTGCAGCTCGTCCGTCAACCCGAAGTGCTTGAGACAGGTGCCGCAGGCCAGGACCTCGATGCCGCTGCGGGCCAGATCCTGAAGATGGCCGAGCACGGGCGATCCCTCCACCGCCAGGTGGACTCCGGAATTGATCAGAATGATGTGGGAGATGTCGCCGGCGAAGTGGGAAAGGGTATCGATGTAAGCGGTCATCAGGATCGCGCCGAGCTCCTCGTCGCCTCTGCCCATGGTTGAGGCGGTGATATAGACGGCGATACTTTTCCGCTGCGGGTTCTCGCAGACGATTTCCGGCTCGAGGCCGGGCGCCGTTTCGCCCCTGCCGCGGGTGACGTGCAGGTGATACTTTTCGCCGGCAGACTCCACCCGCACTTCGTGGCCCTGGCTTTCGGCAAATCGCCGAACGTTGTCCCGGGCGGCCTCGTTGTCGACGGTCACCAGCAGTATCTCTCCGGGCCGCATCACCGCCAAGGTGTCTTTGGTCAGGATTACCGGCTGAGGGCAGGCCAGCCCCTGACAGTCGAGAATCCTATCTTTTTCCATCAGCAAGTTCTTTCCTCCAAAGGGGGGCCGTATTCGCTAAAGTACAATGACATATACGATGACATATACGGCCACATATTCTCCTTTACAAAATATGTTGTCAAATGGTTAAAATTGATTTCTTAAAAAAGAAAAATCGGCAATTTCTATTAAAGAAGAAGATCCCAGCCCCTGGTGTGCACAATTCTTGAGAAATACACCAGCGCCAGGTAGTGTTAGCGTTTATCCAAAACGATCAGGAGCCACTAAGCATGAAAGGCTATTACGGCAAATGGGGCGGGGCCTTCATTCCCGAGGTGCTGCACGAGACCTTCCGGCAGTTTGGCGAGGCGGTGGCGGCAGCCAAGGCCGATCCCTCCTTCTGGCAGGAATACGAAGAACTGATGGCCACCTATTCCTGCCGCCCCACCCCGCTCACTCGGGCCGAAAACCTGAGCCGCCACTTCGGCGGTGCCCAGTTCTTCATCAAGCGTGAGGATCTCAACCACACTGGCGCCCACAAGCTCAACAACGTCATGGGCCAGGGACTTCTCGTTAAACGGATGGGCAAAACCAGGGTGATCGCCGAAACCGGGGCTGGTCAGCATGGAGTGGCCACCGCCACCATGGCTGCCAAGTTCGGATTCGAATGCACTATTTACATGGGTGAAGAAGACGTCATGCGTCAGCGGCCCAACGTCTTCTGGATGGAAAAACTGGGCGCCGTGGTGGTACCGGTGACCGCTGGGGCCCGCACCCTGAAGGATGCCATCAACGAGGCCTTCCGGGATTGGGTGACCAACATGGACAACACCCATTATGTTCTGGGCACCGTCTGCGGGCCCCATCCCTTTCCGGAGCTGGTCGCCTGGTTTCAGTCCATCATCGGCAGAGAGGCGAGGGAGCAAATGCTCACTCAATTTGGCAAACTGCCCTCACGGGTCTATGCCTGCGTCGGCGGCGGCTCCAATGCCTTGGGCATCTTCCAGGGATTTCTCAACGATTCCCAAGTGGAGCTGGTCGGGGTCGAAGCGGGCGGTCTGGGGTTGGAAACCGGCCAACACGCCGCCCGCCTTGCCGGCAATGGCGGTTCCGAAGGGGTGGCCCAGGGTTACAAGACCATGTTTCTGCAGGATTCCGACGGTCAGATGCTCGACACCCATTCGGTGGCTGCCGGCCTCGACTACATCGGGGTTTCACCAATCCTCGCCGATCTATGGGAGAGCGGTCGAGTGCGCTTTGCCGCCGCCACCGACCAGGAGGTCATGGCCGCCCTTGCTCTCACCATGCGCCAGGAGGGCATTATCCCGGCCCTCGAATCATCCCATGCCTTTGTCCAGGCTTTCAAGGAGGCTGGCGAGCTCTCCCCGGACGAGGCCATTCTCATCAATCAGTCGGGCCGGGGCGACAAGGACATATTCACCATCGCCCACGCCTTCGACGACCCATCCTGGAAGGAATTCATCCGCAAGAAAGGACAAGAATATGGAGCTTGAGCAACGGATTCGTGAGGCCCGCGCCAAAAAGGACATCCTGCTGATGACCCATCTGGTGTTGGGCTATCCATCCTTCGACAGCAATCGGACCGTGATCGAACAGATGGTGAGCGCCGGTGTCGATGTAATCGAGCTGCAGATTCCCTTCTCGGAACCGATGGCCGACGGGCCGGTTATCATGAAAGCCAACCAGGAAGCCCTGGCCAATGGGGTAAAAGTCTGGCAGTGCCTCGATTTTGCCGCCGAGATCGCCGGGGAATACAAGATCCCCTTTCTTTTCATGACCTATTACAACATCCTGTTCAAATACGGCTTGGAGCCTTTTTTCGAGAAGGCGCGGGAAGTCGGAATCAAGGGGCTGATTGTGCCGGACCTTCCTCCGGAGGAGGGTGACGGTTATTTCGAGCTGGCCCGCGACCTGGATCTCGCCCCCATTCAGATCTTCGCCCCCACCAGCACCGAAGAACGCATGCGCTATCTTGCAGAATTCGGTGAGGGGTTCGTATACTGCGTGGCCCGAAAAGGGGTAACCGGCAAGCAATCCACCTTCGACGAGGAATTCGATGCTTACATGAGCCGCTGCCGACTGGCAACCGACCTGCCGCTGGCGGTGGGCTTCGGAATCAGCCGCCGAGAGGATGTGGAGTTGCTCACCGGCAAAGCGGACGTCGCGGTCATCGGCACCGCCACCATCCGCCTCATTGAAGAGCAAAGCGAACAAGCGGTGGGGGACTTCATCAAGGGGCTACGCTGAGGGAGGATTTTTCATTCATCTTCATGAGAGGCTTTCGAAGAGAGTGGCCTCAGATAAAAAGGCGCCCCGGCGCTATTTTGCTTGGCCCTGTCATTTTTCCACGCCCGACGGCAAATCCTTTTGAAATATAGAGCAATTTTCATCTTTCGGCACCTGGCAACTTGATGTGCAGGGATAGGGGGCGGCGGTCCAGAAGTCTCCTATTCTACTAAAAAATGAAGTCGCCTCAATCGCCGATGAGCAAAAGAGGACAGCTTCCGCGCTGAACAGGCATAACGGTCAATTAATTCGCAGGCACAACCCCACAGGATTGCAAGAGAACCATCTTTGTTCCCGTCTTCGACACCCTGCCGACAGGACAATTTCCTTGCCATATTCCGCCTTTTCTACTACACTCATCGGAGTTGCCGGGGTCTAACCAACCATAACCCGGCCGCATCCTTACCTTTCTCGGCCCGATCATCGGTTCCATTCTACGGAACCACCTTCGCCCCACCCTTCCGCGAGGCGATCAACGGCTCCCGCGAGCCTGCAAGCGGCCGAGATCAGCCTTGCCGCCAGAGGTGGAACGCCCCGCCTGCGGAGGGCTTTCTCTGGAATCTGGTTCCCGGCGTACAAATCGCCGCGGAAAATCGAAGCCGGTAGACAGGTTCGAATTAACCTGCCTTTCCTCCTCGGCACAATCACGCCTTGCCGACGGAGTACGGTCTGACCAAACGGAAGCGCTGAAGCGTCCGGGCCGCAAGTGGCTTTGCCGGATTTTGAACCTCAACCAAAAAGGAGGGACAAATGAAGACAAAACCGACATGGACCAGATATGGAAACGGGGTCATCATGATGGGGAACTATCCGGCCCCCAAGAAGAAACCAGGTGAGCCGGAACAGCAGAAGCCTCCCCGGCCCTCGGGCAAACCCCTGGAACCCCAAAAAAGCTGATCCTTTTTCGCGCCTCCGGCCGGTTTCAGCCATTCAGGGAAACCGGCCAAGGCTTTCTTCAAGTCTATTTCTCTCCCTCTGTATCCCTCCAATTCGGATCAGCTGCACTCCTTGATCCCCTTCTTCGCCATACACTTTCGTCTATTTGAGTTCCTTGACTTCCACGAAATTTCATTTCATCAAAGCGTTTCTTAGATTTTTCCTCTTCCGCTAACATCGGATAGGCATTCCGCAATCACGGAAGCCTGAACATCTCGATGTAATTGTCTATTCATATTACCGAGTTTGTATTGAAAAAGCGTAAATTGAAGAATCCGTGCGGAACATCATTTTCGCCTTTCTCACTTGTTTCCAGAAAGCTTTTCGGTTTTTCATTCCGGAAAAACGGAACATCCAGCCGATTCTACCAAGAGATCTTGTTCATAATTACCTGAAAGCATTATACATAAAATTTAGCATTCAACCGGCACGACAGTTGCATTGATACTGGGAAATTTTTTTATTGCCCCGTTTGCAGGGGTTATGATTCGAGGCAGGGGAGAAAACATGTCCAGAAAATTTTTACCCGGCGGTATCGAGGTGATCAGCACCTCACGGGCAGTGATGTGGCGCCGCGACGGGCTTCTTCACCGGGAAGACGGACCGGCCTATGAGCGTGCTGACGGGACTAGGCGCTATTACAAACAAGGTCTCCTGCATAGGGAGGATGGTCCGGCGGTGGTGCACCCGGACGGTACCTGCCTCTGGTTCCGCCATGGCGTCCTCTGCCGGGAAGATGGACCGCCGGTGGTCTTCGGCAACGGCGCCAGGGAATGGTTCTGGGGAACCACTTCCTACCTTGAAGAGGAACTGCAGCAAGCCGCGCAGCCCCTCGATCAGGAAGAGGACCCTCTTCGCATCCACCAGATGATGGAAGTCATTGCCACCTTTGGATTCCAGGAGGCATGAACCCCTCCGGCCGGAAATCTTTTCAGTCATCTCCTCCCAGAGATAACGGATCAAAATCTGCCGGAACCGGCTCTTCTCCTCGGCATGAGCAATGCAACTTTCAAAATGTATGGGCTTCGAAAATGAGCTTCACAGCGACGGCAAAACCGGCGTTGCCGCCCGGCCCCTTCCCGTGCTAAAAAATAGTTAGATAAAAGGTAATCTCTCCTTGCGGGAGTCGGGATAGAGACAGAAAAGGCTGAACCCGAAATTCAATCCTTTTGCCAATGATGCTCATGATTTTTGATGGCCGGTGCGACGCCGATACCGCCGACATAATAGGCAGAACCGTCCCTCTGACCGACCCTCTGGCCTTGCTGCAGCAAGGGCCGAAAGCCCAAGTTCATACCGGACTCCGGGAAGAGAACGAAACCAAGCCCGAGGAAGAAGGAAAGGAAGAGGGGCTCATCCTCTGCCGCAGCTGCCGGCACCCGGTTACCTCCTCCAGCCAAAGCTTGGAAGTGAACGGCAGTCATCATCACACCTTTCCCAATCCCCTGGGGATAGTTTTCCGAATCGGCTGCTTTGCCATAGCTGCAGGCTGCGTCAAACGTGGCCGGCCCACCGGCGAATTCAGCTGGTTCCCAGGGTTCAGCTGGTGCTTTGCCCTCTGCTCCAATTGCCGTGCCCACTTGGGGTGGCATTACAGCTCCGGTTCAGGCAAAAACTTCTACGGCCTGATCATGGGTCAGCTGATGGGAAACGGCTGAGCCGTTTGCTCCTCATTCTCCCGCCATTTCTTGCACATATTCTGCTCCGATCCAATGAATCCTTTGAGTGAGTAAAGGTTCTTTCCGCTCCGGTTTAGAGTTTGACAACCCCCGAGCCCTGTGATGCACTGAAGAAAGAACAAAAGCATTTTCTCCGCGAGAGGTCCCATGGGTGAAGTGAACCGCGTCTATTCTCTGCCGGTGCTGCCGCTCAAGAATTCCGTGATCTTTCCCTACCTGGCCATCCCGGTTTCCGTGGGTCGGCCCGCCTCCCTTGCCGCCATGGAAACGGCGGCGGCGAGCGAAGATCAGACTTTGGTCATCCTGGCCCAGAAAGAACCGGATATCGAGAATCCCCAGCCGGAAGACCTTTATTGGATCGGCACCCGAGTGGTGATCAAGAGCATCAACAAATCCGATGCCGGGGCCCAGGAGTACATGGTCCACGGTTTGGAGCGGGTACAGGTTTTGGAATTTGAAAAAACCGAGCCCCATTTCCAGGCCAGATGCCGCTCCCTGCCCATGCCGATTCAGGGTGGAACCGAGGTGGAAGCTTTGCAAGGGGAGCTTTTGGCGCTGGCCAGCAAATACTTTTCCCTGAGCCAGGGTGGCACCCAGATCGTCTTCCCTCCGTTTCTGGCGGAGACGGAGCACCCCATGCACCTTGTCTACTTGCTCGGAGTGCTTCTCAGTCTGGACGTTCCCAAATCCCAAACCCTGCTGGAAGCGCCTACTGTCGAGGAGGCCCTCAAAATCATTCACCGCTTTCTCGCCCATGAGGTGAGCGTGCTCGAGATCCGGCAAAACATCGCCAAAAAGGCCGAGTCGGAACTGAGCCGGGAACAACGCGACTATATTCTCCGGCAGCAACTGCAAACCATCCGTGAAGAGCTCGGAGAGCAAAACCCCGCCGAAGCCGAAGCGGCCGAGCTCCGTCGACGCTTCGAGGAGGCCGGCCTGCCCGATGAGGTCCGCAAGGAGGTGGAGCGCGAGCTGCTGCGCTTGGAACAGCTGCCGCCGGCCGCCCCCGATTATCAGGTGACCCGATCCCATCTGGAGTTGATCCTTGAGCTGCCGTGGCGGCAGACCACTCAGGATATCAACGACCTGAATCACGCCCGGCAGGTGCTCGACGAGGACCATTACGGGCTGAAGGAAATCAAGGAGCGCATCCTCGAGCACCTGGCCGTGCTCAAGCTCAATCCCGAGGCCCAAGCCCCCATCCTCTGCTTCGTGGGTCCGCCGGGGGTGGGGAAAACCTCGTTGGGGCAATCCATCGCCCGGGCCCTGGGCCGCAAATTCGAGCGATTCAGCTTGGGCGGCATGCACGATGAAGCGGAGCTGCGCGGCCATCGGCGGACATACATCGGGGCTATGCCCGGCCGCATCATCCAGGCGCTGCGACGCTCCGGCGTCAGCAACCCGCTGGTCATGCTCGACGAGGTGGACAAACTGGGCCGGGACTTTCGAGGCGACCCAGCGGCAGCCCTGATGGAAATCCTCGACCCCGCTCAGAACAATGCCTTCCGAGACAATTACCTCGATCTGCCCTTCGACCTCTCCCGGGTGCTCTTCATTACCACCGCCAACACGGCGGAAACCATTCCCGGTCCTTTGCGCGACCGCATGGAAACCATCCGCCATCCGTCGCTACACCCGAGAGGCGGGAGTGCGGGAGCTCGAGCGCATGTTGGGGCGGCTGGCCCGCAAGGCGGCCGTCCTTTTCGCCCAAGAGCGAACCGCACCGGTCGAAGTCCGGACCGAGAATCTCGCGCAAATGCTTGGGCCCGAACGATTTTTCATTGAAAAAGCAAGAAAGGAGCTGCCGCCCGGAGTAGCCACCGGCCTGGCCTGGACCGAAGCCGGCGGTGATGTCCTTTATGTGGAGGCGATCACCCTGTCGGAAGGAGAAAAATTCACCCTCACCGGGCAATTGGGCGAAGTGATGAAGGAATCGGCCCAGGCGGCCCATAGCTACGTAGTGTCCCGCAGCCGGCTGCTCGCTCTCGACCAGCCGCTCCGGCCGGTTCATATCCACGTGCCGGCCGGTGCCATTCCCAAGGACGGTCCATCGGCAGGGGTGACCATCGCCGCGGCCCTCGCCTCCCTCTATACCGGTCTGCCGACCCGAAGCGATACCGCCATGACCGGAGAGATCACTCTGAGCGGTCTGGTCCTGCCGGTTGGCGGAATCAAGGAAAAGCTGCTTGCGGCTCGACGGGCCGGCATCAAAAAAGTGATTCTGCCGCGGGAAAACGAAAAGGATCTGCAGGACCTGCCCGAAGAAGTGCGAGAGGAGATGGTAATCTTGTTCGCCGAGCGCATCGAAGACATCTGGGCACACGCAATTCCCGAGCTGGCCGAGCGATTGCTCGAGCACCAAGCCGCCTGAACCGGAAGAAGGAGCGGTCCGGGCGTTACCGCTGTCTGGCCGCGCAGGCTTCGAGCTCCTGTTCCTCTCCGCCTTCTTCCCGAATCTCCCAGGAAAGACCCAACCCCGGCAAAAGAGCCAGAAAAGGACGGGGGGCGAGCTCTTCGGCGTTATAGACTCCCGGCTTCCGCCAGGTGCCGCCGGCAAGAAGGAGGGCGGCCGCCACCGTCGGCACCCCGGCCGCATAGGAAATCGCCTGAGCGCCGCAATCGCGGTAGCAGGCCTGATGATCGCAGAGGTTGTATATGAAGACCGTGCGTTCCCGGCCGTTCTTCCAGCCGCGGACCAGACAGCCGATGCAGACCTGCCCCCGGTAGCGCTCGCCCAGACTGCCGGGATCAGGCAGCAGGGCCTTGAGCAGCTTCAGGGGCGCAATCCGGCTCATGGTGCCGTCAGCGGTTTCCACCTGGAGCGGCTCGGAGGACAAAAGTCCCAGCTGGTGCAGCTTCTTGAAATAGTCGATATAGCGGGGGCTGAATCCCATCCAGAACCGGAGGGACGCTTTCGGAAAGTGCTTGTAGAGCGAGTGCAGCTCGTCATGATCCACCGAGAACAAAAGCCTGCGGCCGATGCCTGGAAAATCGTAGTCCCGGCTGAGGGTGAAGGGATCGGCCCGATGCCATTCGCCGTCTTCCCAGTAATGGGAAGGGTTTTGCAACTCTCTAAGATTGATTTCGGGATTGAAATTGGTGGCAAAAGGGAGTCCGTGGGTGCCGGCATTGACATCCATGATATCGATGGCCGCGATCTCGTCGAAAAGCTCATCCCGGGCATAAGCACAGAAAACATTCACCATACCCGGATCGGAACCGATGCCCAGAAGGGCGGTCAGCCGCCGCTCTCGAAACAGCTCGTGGAAAGCCCATTGGAGGCCGTACCAGTACCGGTCATCGGGATCACTCCAGAGCTCGTCAGAAACCTCCGGCACCGCCGTATCGAGGTAATGGGCGCCGGCCTCCAGGCAGGCTTCCATGATCGCAAGGTTGTGAAAGGGCAGCGTCGCGTTGATCACGATTTGAGCCCGAACTCGACGGATCGCCGCCACGATCTCCGCCTGGTCTCCGGCATTTAGGACGGCGGTCTCGAAGGCCTTTCCGCCTTCCAGGCAAATTTGCCGGAGGCGGCCGGGCGCTCGGCCGGCCAGGCAGACCCGTGAAAAGAAGTCCGGGTACTGCGCGCATTTACGGGCGACCACCCGGCCGACTCCTCCAGCGCCGATGATTAAGACGTTTGCCATCTGCTTTCTCTGCAAAGCCGCCCTTGCCTTCAGCTTTTATTCTCCGGGGCCGATTGACACCCGCTGCCGGCGCCAGCGGGACCGCCTCTTTTCCTGCTTGTGGCATTCATAGGATATCAGGGAAGGCTGGATTCGTGGTCTCTTTGCAGTACCTGGCCGTAATAGGCCAGTACCTGTTTGAGGTGTTCTGGTGAAACAGAGGCAGGCTTCCAGCTTTTCATCCTGATGGCGGGCGCTGCACCGATAATTTTTGGACCAAAAGCGATCACGACCTTATTCTTTTCGAGCTTCGGTGCGGCCATCTGCCAGGGAACCACATGGTAAGGTCCGACATTGCCGAAGGCGCTGCCCCGGGAGAGAACCAGGAACGATGGAGATCCGCCGCGGCCGATGATGACGTCTTCGACCGCTCCCAACAGGATGCCGCTTGGCCCGCGAACGTCTTGGCGCAGCACACTGGAGAGCCGCGCAAGATCGGCCGTCTCGCCGTCGTTGGCGCCAGCCGCAGTTGCTGTCGGCATCAGAAAAATGGCAATCAGAAGAGCCAGGAGCGGAAGATTTCTGCTTTTCATAATATTTCCCCTTTGAGTTTGATCGACGATGCATCTCCTCTCTAAATTGTGGAATTAATTGGCCTCTTTGTCGAGGAAAAAATTGGCGGGAAAGAGAGACCGTATCAGGTCGGGAGATCAGCCGCACTTGGAGTGGATTTTTT